>NZ_JBFUJG010000065.1:0-32799 GCF_056401495.1 Mucilaginibacter sp. P4_E8 | reverse complement strand
TTTAAGATCAGTCGGCACTGCCCAGATCTCTTTTAAATCCGTTTACGAATGAATGTACATCGGCAAATTCAGCGCGTACGTTTGCTTTTTTACATGATGAAACGATGCCGGTGAAAAGGATAGCTAAGGTGATGATGATCAATTTTTTCATGATTTTATATTTTTAATGCCTGTTCAGATTTGATTAAAATGTTTTGAGCAAAATTTAAAAAGATCAATCGGCGCTGCCTAAATCTCTTTTAAACCCAGTGGCTATTTTATTAAAGCTCAACTGTTGAGGTTCTGCTGTACTCTTTTTTGATGACGATGATAAAACTCCTGTACTTACTACAAGCAACGTCAATAAAATGGTTCTTTTCATGATGATTAATATTTATATTATTATTATATTCGATTAACTATTGTTCAATAATATTGTAACTAATATTCAATTAGTTTTTAATTGCCAATTTTTAATACCACTGAACCTGATTTTTACACTTTTCTGTACAAAAGTTAATTTATGTGTGCCAAAAGTGTATACTAAATTGTTCGGATTTATGATGACATTATCTCCGGATAATCAGTACTTTTAAACCCAATATTCATGTTCGTTAATATAAAAAATCAACTAAGTTTTAATTATTTGATAGTATAATAGTTTACATATGGTTCAAATAAGTATTTTATGCTACTAAATCGTAGTATAAAGGGCTATTTTTATGTCTTTTAAGTATTATTTTTTTCAAAATAATATCCAATCAAACCACTGTATATCAATTAATTAATGACACAAATATAAATATTTTTTTTATTATTGCTAATAAAAAAAATAAAATAGTTTTAAACAACCTTTTTATCGCTATTATTAGATATATTTCAGTATAATTTATAACTTTCACGATAATTGACCGTAAAAGTGCTCTAATGAGAAAAACCTATACATTTTTATTGTTCTTTCTTGTAACTCTTACCGTATATGCAAAGGATATTAATGAGGTGGCGGCGAAGGATACAAACGAGGTAATAAATTTAAATAGCCAGGCTTATTCAAATAGGTTGACCGATCCTAAACAAACAGTTGAGGACGCGACCAAGGCATTGGCATTGGCTACCAAACTCAGTTATTTAGATGGTATTGCAGAATCTTATCGTATTATAGGCATTGGAAAATATTACCTTGACCAGCCCGAAAAAGCTATTGATAATTACCTTAACTCCCTTGCTTATTTTACTAAAACCAGTAATCTAAAAGGCGAAGCTAAAGTTTATAACAACATTGGGGTTTTATTTAGGGACCATGATTATGACCGCTCACTGGTTTATTTAAACAAATCACTGGTTATAGCAAAAAAAATTGGTGATAATAAACTGATAGCTGCTTCATACCTGAACATCGGTAATACTTATAATCGCAAAAACAACCTGTTTCAGGCCCTTAATTATTATGATAAAAGCTATAAGCTGTTTAGCAAGTTGCAGGATTCTGTTAATCTTATTCAATGCTTGTTAAACAGGGGCGTTATATATTATAAATTAAAGGATTATGATAAAGCGCTGGGTTTATTGCTTGAAGCTAATAAAGGAGCAAAATCAAGGGATCTGAATGAATCGGTAGCCAGTATCGATCTTACACTGGCTTCGTTGTACATGGCTAAGCGTAACTTTGATGATGCCGAAAAAATGGTACAGGAGGGCACTGCTTACACCCAGCTTGTTAAAGATCCCAAGCTTGAATATGATTACAAATACACTACGTATGAACTTGAACTAAACAGGAAGAACTTTGAAAGCGCCCTTGCATCTTTAAGAGAAATATATAAGCTTGACAGCGCCACGTACAAAACTAACGTATCTGTACAGATGAACCTGGTAGAAGCTAAACGTAACCAGGAGGAGCAGCTTAAAGAGAATGAGCGTATTGCTGAGCGGCAGGCTTATGACCGCTCCCGGTTTTGGGCTGTATGTACCGTAGCGGGCTTGTTGCTTGTTGTTATTGGCTTATTGGTGGGCAATGTAAAGCGTAAGGCAAAAACCAATGCCCAGCTTACCATGCTAAATGGAGAGGTTTTAAGGCAAAAGGATAACCTTGACCGCATTAACCATCACCTGGAAGAAATAATAGATGAACGTACAAAAGACCTCCAGATCAAAAATAAAAAGCTCTCAGAACATTCATCATACCTGTCGCACCAGATCAGGGGGCCTATTGCCACGCTGCGTGGTTTAATAAATCTTGAAAAAGAAGGTTTGGTTGATCAGCAGGAATGTATTGATATGATGGATAAATGCGTTTCAGAGATTGACGAAAAAATAATTGAAATGAGCGACATGCTGCACAACCCATCACGGGGCAGCAATTCCTGAATTATTTCTTTATAAATATTAGTTGAGGTTAAACGCTACGGGCCATGTAGAATGGATCTGTGCCTCTATAAGCCCCAGGTAAATACAATACCAGGATATCATTTGCAAAATGAGCAGCTGACGGTGCTTATTATAACCCTCCGTTTCAAAGGCGAGGGTTTCTTTGCCGGCAGTAACAAAAAATCTTACTTCGCCCTGCCTGGGTTTAAACCTTGATTGTAAAAGGTCAAATGCCTTAACCTTAAGCTTGCTCTTAGGGTCATGGATGGTACCATCTTTCAAAGCCTGGTTTTTTGAAATTGATATAAGATAATTTGACATATACATTTTATTATAAAATGCGTATGCCACAATTTTTACTCCAAATTTTAAATTATAGGGGATAAAAAATGCAAATCGGTATGCTTATCTTATATTGTGTATAAAAATTTACTGTAGTTAAATATAATTAACCAATATTTAACCTGGAGAAATGGATTAATCAGTATTGTGTAGCAATAATTGTATTATAAAATGTGAACTGTAAGGTTTACAGAACACATTTTATTTAAAAACTATAATGCTAACAGGCTTTTATTACGCAGTTCTTCGTAAAGTAGTATCACCTTGCGTTGTAAATTTRCAATTTCTGATTCACGGTCAACCAGTTTCTTTTGAGCAATGCTTAAGTTTGAGGGTGTAATGTCAATGTCTTCAGCATCGATAGACAGTATTTGCGCTACGTTTATTTCAAAGATATTAGCAATTTGCTCCAGACGTGATAAATTTATATCGGTTACGCCTGTTTCAATTTTCGAGAAAGCAGGAATCGAAATGCCCAAACGGTTTGCTACATCTTCCTGGCTCCATCCGTGTTGGTGACGTAAAGTTCTGATATTCTTTCCAACAGATTTGTTGGTTTTCTTTTTAGTATCGCTCATGTTAATATTTCCTCATAATTAAGTCATGAAACATATCCAAACGGTATGCCATCATTTAATTCCTGTTAAAAAGCACCATAATGAGGCGCTTTTTAGCGGGATATTTAAAAAAGTGGGGAAATATTTGCACGAAATTGAGACGAAAGTGTGGATTAACCCTTAGTTGATATTGTTGATGATAAACAGTTTCGCGAATTTTAACAGGAGTTGTTTTTGGCCTATCTCCTTAAAAAATATGGTAGCTTTAATATCGGGCTTGTTACCTTCAAGGGTTAGTACCTTGCCAAAACCAAACCGCTCATGCTCAACTTCCATTCCAACCTGGAGGTTTGATGTATCTGATGGTTTAAAATTAGGCGATGGCACGTGTGCCTTAGCCAGTATGGATGTTGTTTTTACCGGAGCAGATGTGGCCGGTTTGGGTTTTGAAAATGTATCGGCCTGTTTGCCGCTCCAGGCTTTGCGGTCATCATCAAAAAACGGATTATTGCTGGTTGATGTTTTGGCGCTGTAATCAAGCTCCAGGTACTTGGCATCTATCTCATCTAAAAAACGACTGGGCTCGCAGCTAATGAGTGTACCGAATTTAAACCGGGAAGTGGCATAACTGATGGTCAGCTTAGTTTCGGCACGGGTAACAGCTACATAAAATAAACGGCGCTCTTCTTCCAGATCGCTGCGGGAGTTGAGTGACATTTGCGAAGGGAACAGGTTCTCTTCCAGGCCCACTACATGCACCTGCGGAAACTCAAGTCCTTTTGAGGAGTGTATGGTCATTAACGATACGGTATCGGCGTCTTTGTCCTTATCCTTATCATCGTTGGTAAGCAGGGCAACATCCTGCATAAAAATGTCCAGACCTTTTTCTTCAATATCTTCTCTTTCAGAAAATTCTTTGATACCGTTCAGGAGCTCCTGTATGTTTTCGTAGCGGTTCAAGCCCTCTACAGACTTATCTTCATACAGATCTTTGAGCAAGCCCGAGTGCTGTGCAATATACAATGCCGACTCATAAGCCGTTTTTGTTTTGGAAAGAACCTGGAAGCTTTGGATCATGGTAGCAAAGGTGCTTACCGCGCCCGAGATCTTTCCTTCCAAATACTTAGCAGGCTCCACGATCACTTCCCATGGCGTTATCCCGTTTTGATCGGCACTTACAATGATCTTATCAACCGAGGTATCGCCAATGCCCCTTTTTGGGTAATTGATAACACGTTTCAGCGCTTCCTCGTCATTTGGGTTAAAAGTAAGCCTGAAATAAGCTATCAGGTCTTTAATTTCCTTGCGTTGATAGAAGGACAGGCCGCCATATATTTTATAAGGGATACCCAATTTACGCAGGGCTTCCTCCATAGAGCGCGACTGCGCGTTGGTGCGGTACAGGATAGCGAAGTCATGCCATTTACGGCCTTTCAGGCTTCTGTCCTGCATAATAGCTTCGGCTACCATTTTGCCTTCTTCGTTATCGCTGAAGGCACGCATTACCTTTATTTTATCGCCGGTTTCCTTTTCACTGAAAACATTCTTTTTAAGCTGCTCCTTATTATTGCTGATGATGCTGTTGGCAACATTTACAATGTTTTGGGTGGAGCGGTAATTTTGCTCCAGCTTAAATACTTTCAGATCGGGGTAATCCTTTTCAAAATTGAGGATGTTCTGGATGTTGGCCCCGCGAAAGGCGTAGATACTTTGCGCATCGTCACCCACAACACACAGGTTTTCGTTAACGGCAGCCAGTTTTTTTACAATAAGGTATTGCGAAAAGTTGGTATCCTGGTACTCATCAACCATGAGATATTTAAACTTGTGCTGGTATTTATTCAGTACCTCGGGATGTAGTTTTAGCAGTTCATTGGTTTTATACAGCAAATCGTCAAAATCCATAGCGCCTGCCCGGTAACAACGGGTGGCGTACATTTCATAAATCTTACCCAGCTGGCCGCGTCCGCTCGACATGTCGTCGGCCTGGATCTGTTCATTTTTATTGTATTCCTGCCATGATATCAGGTTGTTTTTGGATGCCGATATGCGGTTGAGTACAAAATTTACATTGTACAGCTTATCGTCAAGGTTCATTTCTTTTAAAATGGCCCTTAGTACACTCTTGCTATCGTCAGTATCGTAAATGGTAAAGTTGTTGGGATAGCCTATTTTATCGGCTTCTACACGTAACAGCTTGGCAAAAACCGAGTGGAAGGTACCCATCCAAATATTCTTGGCTTCACTGCCAACCACATGGGTTATACGCTCGCGCATTTCGCGCGCGGCCTTATTGGTAAAGGTTAACACCAGTATATTAAAGGAGTCGACCCCTTTACGTATCAAATGCGCTACCCTGTAAGTAATAACCCTTGTTTTGCCCGATCCGGCACCGGCAATGATCATTACCGGTCCTTCGGTTTGTTCTACCGCTGCCCTTTGTTCGGGGTTTAAACCCTGTAAATAATCCAAAATCTTTTCCTCTTTTCTTGAAACAGCGAAATTAAGGTTTTGAGCCGAAAGGGGAAAGTAAGATTGGCAATGGAATGGATAAAAATATTAACAATAGGTGGGAAAGGTGGATAAATAACATTGGAGGAGCTTTATGCTAAAGTTTTGTTCTACGGAGGGAATAGTTTAAAAACCAAGTTGGGATACGTTTATGCACAATACAAGCTAACAATAATTATTTATTGTAAATCAATAAAATATATTTGTTTTTCAATAAAATTTCATATTATTGTTTCACTAAACCTATAATCAAATTATGAAGATCAGGATCAGTACCAATATGCTGGTTAATGGCTTAATTATTAGCGTTGTGATTTTTTATAGCGCTATAATAATAGCAAGCATTTACTTCACCAGCAGTAATAGAATGTACCATACCAACGATGTGCCCGGTGATACCTATACCTGGAGCAATCATTTACCAGCGATTGATCCGGAGGTTCCAGACTCTCTGCCCTATTTTGAGTATCTCAAATTAAAAGAAAAGATTAACCGTACACGCCAGTTACGAAATGGTGAGTTTTATGGTCTGGGAGGATTTCAGTGGGATGGGTTGATCTGTATGGGTGGAGGCAGGCTTTGCGATACCTGTACTATAAATCATGACATGCTTTGCGATACCTGTACTAAGCTGGATATTCCCGGTATAAAGCAATATTATATTAAACTGACCGGCTGGAAACTGAAAAGATCAACGTTTGTACAGTATAGCTCAGATTCTGTAAAATTTTATGTGGAGCATAAACAGTCATACGTACGGAAGGCCATTGTTGATAAGGTATCGTTCAAAAAGAACGGTACTAAAGATTACCTGGTGCATGAGGCCGATGTCCCTGTTAAATTCAGATATGACAGCCACGAAAACTGTATCATGATACCTATAAGTAAAACGGTAAGTGATATTTTAAATCCCGTTATGCTGGTTATTGGGATACTAATTACATTATATTATTTTTATCTGGTAGCCGCGTTTTTGAATTTTATTATTGATGTGTCGAAAGGGCTCTCGTTTACCCAAAAAAACATAAATCGGTTGCGGCTTATAGCACTGAGTTTACTCGGTTTTCCGGTACTGGCGTTTTTATTGAATATGCTGATGCCTGTTATATTCCATAGTTATTTTACGGAGGATGTGGTATTCAATATCCAGAGCTTGAGCAACGATTGGAAAATGATGGGTATAGGAATTGTATTTTTGCTGTTGTTTAAAGCTTTCAGACAGGGCAAATTATTGAAAGACGAACAGGATTTAACCGTATAAACCATGCCTATAATTGTAAACCTGGATGTGATGATGGCAAAGCGCAAAATGTCATTAACAGAGCTTAGTGAAAAAGTAGGCATCACTATGGCTAATTTGTCGATACTTAAAACCGGCAAAGCCAAAGCTGTAAGACTGGAAACCCTTGAAGCTATATGCCGCATATTGAACTGTCAGCCCGGTGATATTCTGGAGTTTGTGGAGTAAATTTAATTTTTACTTCGGCGTGCCTTTTTAATATATGTTACTTAAAAAAGAAACCTGCGAAGTTTTTTAAAAAACTTCGCAGGTTTCTTTTATTCTATTAGGTCATGCCGAACTTGTTTCGGCACCCCACAAGATGGTTAGTATGGTGGTTAGCCGTTCCGTGAGATCCTGAAACAAGTTCAGGATGACTGTTTCCTTTAAGGTATTATCAGCTTACCAATCCCGGAATAGCTACCATTTCATCAACATCATCCTGATAATTTACTCCGGCAACTTCAAACCCAAACAGGTTCATGAAATCGGCCCGGTAACCTTTCAGGTCGCCAAGTGCTGGGAGTGTTTCGGTGGTTGCTTTTAGCCACAGATCAGCTACTTTGGCCTGCACATCTTCGCGCATTTCCAGGTCGTCAACACGTACACGGCCGGCTGCATCGGTAGGGATAGTGCCGCCGGTATACAGGCGTTGCTCAAATAAACGCTGTATCTGTTCAATACAACCTTCATGTATGCCTTCGGCCTTCATGATTTTATACAGCAGGGAAATGTACAGCGGGATAACCGGTATGGCCGAACTTGCCTGGGTTACCAACGCTTTATTTACCGAAACCAGCGCTTTGCCGTTAATATCTTTTAACCTGTCGTTGATCAGTTTTGCAGTCGCTTCCAAATGATCCTTTGCTCTGCCTATGGTCCCTTTACGGTAAACCTTTTCGGTAACCGCAGGGCCGATATAGGAGTAAGCAACTGTTACCGCGCCATCGGCAAGCACACCGGCTGCTTTCAGGTCATCGATCCAAAATTGCCAGTCTTCGCCGCCCATTACAGCTACTGTATTGGCTATTTCTTCTTCATTGGCAGGGTTAATAGAAATTTCAGATACCACGCCGGTATGAAAATCAACCGTTTTATTGGTAAACACTTCGCCAATAGGTTTAAGTACCGAGTTGTGTGTTATGCCAGTTTTAGGATTTGTTCTGCGTGGCGAGGCCAGGCTATAGATCACCAGGTCAACCTGGCCCAGATCGGCCTTGATCAAGTCGATGGTTTTTTGTTTGATCTCGTCAGAAAATGCATCGCCATTAAGACTTTTGGCATATAAGCCGGCTTCATGTGCCTGTTTTTCAAAAGCCGCGGTATTATACCATCCGGCAGATGCGGGTTTGCCCGGAGCCGGTGGTTTTTCAAAGTAAACACCAATGGTTGCAGCGCCAGATCCAAATGCGCTGGTGATCCTGGAAGCCAGCCCGAAACCGGTTGAAGCTCCAATGATCAGCGCTTTTTTGGTGCCGCCGGGATTATTTTTTGATTTAACGTAATTGATTTGGTTTATTACATTTTGCTCGCAGCCTTTAGGATGTGTTGTTAAACAAATAAAGCCGCGTATTTTAGGTTCGATGATCATAAAAGGGTAATAGATTTAAACAATGGGCATATATAAGAATTCTTTTCTGAAAATGGTTCAAAAAGTTTTGCGTGGTAAATCATTCGGGCAATACGGTTACTATAACACGTTTGTACCGGGTTAACGCAGGCGTGCCTTTATCAGTAACCTTTAAAATAAAGTGAATGGTTTGTGCCGCGGTTACCAAAGGCGCTGTAACTGGCAGGTCATACAGGTTAGATGAATAAGGCTTAAAGCTTACCAAACCTTTATAAGTGCCCGCCTCGGGGTATTGAAACCATAAGTAACTTAACGAATCACCGTCCGGGTCATAAGTGCCTTTCGCATTTAAATGAAATTGCTGGCCCGATTTTACGGTGAAATGATCGGCATGTGCCAACACCGGTACCGGGGGATGATTAGCAGCCGCGTAGCTTTTGGTGGTCCAGGCGATGCGTGCCGCGAAATCATTTTGAAATTCCTGCCGCCAGCGCCAAACAGTAGCCTGTATACTTTTATAACCTTTTTTATCGGTGGCCGAATAAACTGAATCTTCGGCATTTGCCCAAAGCGGACGAGTTTCCTGTTCGGTAACCGGCCAGTTTGGTCGCGCGAAAGGATCGGGCGCTTTTGACAATGGCGGCGTATAAAATTCATACCGGCCACCCCAGCCGCCATAGTTTGGATGCTCAGGATCATTCAATCCGTTCGAAATCAACCCTAAAAAGGAGGGGGTATCGCCTTCCATACCATAAGCGACATCCGGGTAGGCAGCCCCCAGCGGCCCATGTCCCTGCTGTATATTTTTGGCAAGCCATTCGTTACTCACCACCTGCGTGTCCGAACCAGGAAATGAAAAGGACATACCCAGCCAGGTAGCCTGGCCATAAGTATAACCGGGACTACAGATAAAAAACAGATCGGGAAAGGTTTTACGGATCCAGGGACCTGAGTCGTCCTGGTCAGATATGGTATAAACCCTTATCTTTTTATACAAGGCCCGGGCCTCACCGGCAGTTTTTGTTTGTTTAATTTTCCAGAGTGCCTGTGCCAAACAATTGGTGCCACCCCAGACGCAGATCCAAACCGGGCGCTGATCGTTTTTCTCCAATGTTTTAATGATCCATTCTGATCCTTCCGAATCATGGTTTTTACCAACACCCTCCATGCCATAAACCGGCAGACCTTTTTTTACCCTAAAATTTAAATATTCAAAAGATGGATAACCTGGCTCATGCTTTAATAAATTAGGCTGAACTTTTTTATAAATGTTTAAAATTTCATGGATGGTTTCGGGTGCTACCCTGGTTTTTTGATGGATGGAGGTAGTAGCAATGAGGCCTTCAATATCCCATTGATTACTATAGGTCAAAAACCTGATCATAGATTGCGAATCATCAGGGTCGGCCTCAATATCAGTTAACACCAGTACCCGCAATTTATGATTTACCTGCGATGATGCAGTTACCGGCAAAAATAGCGTAAGCATTATAACAGAAATAAACTGCCTTAATGTTGTCATAAGGATTTAGTTTAAAGTTTGTTATAATATTAAGCATTAACTATGCTTAACGCAAAAAATAACGATGAGGGTTTTCTCATTTATTCCCTCCCCACGGGAGGGGTGTGGCGGATTGTGCAGTGGCAGGGAGGGGTTTCTACGTATGATTAAACCTGTAATGTTCAATAAACCCCTACCTTCCCCTTCCCCAAGGAAGGAATCGCACTAAGCCCGAACTTTCTTTTTATTTCTTCCGAACACCTATGGCTTGGAGCCGGGCGACTACAGGCTTTTGACTAAGAATTACTGACTTACTTTATTACCCGTTACCTCAATCCCGGTGCAATCCTTCAACTCCATCATGTCCTTAATATCGGCAGTTATCGCTCCTTTAATAGTATTGCTCTGAAATTTGATGTTCGAAGTGTTTTTTGCCGAAAGTACATGCTGCCCCCGCAATATAAACTCATTACCGGTTATAGCTATATTTTGATGGACAGGTCCCTTTGACGCTGTACTCTCCGGACAGAAAATAATAGCCGGATCGCCGCATTGTATGAAATGGTTATTGCGGATGGTAAGGTTTTTCACCATGCCCGATTCATACCAGCTTGCCGCGTCATCAGCAACAGATATGGCGCTCATGTGCGGACGCAGAAAAGTGTTATTTTCGATGACCACCTTGCGGCGGGTAGTTACCAGTACACCGCGGGTAGGAATTTTGGCAATGGTGTCATGGTGGATCCAAACCTCGGGCGTCCAGGTGGTGTTTTCTATTACATCATGAGCATCTATATGTGCAGGCAATGGTTGTTTAAGCGTCAACAGAAAATCTTTATCATTTAACTTTTGGGTACTTAATACCACATTGCTGTCGTATTGGAGCAAGCTTTCCGAATGAATAAACGCTATACTGTCGCCCGAGGTAAAAGCGTCAAAGCCGTAGGTTTGATTGTGCATGAACCGTACCATGACCTGGTTTGGTTTAGGCGATTCGATGATCCTTAAATAAGTACCATGAACATTAACCGCATCGTCGTTAGCACCCGATAAATAGGAATTGCTGATTACGATCTTTCCCCGGCAACCCGAAAAATGCAGGATATCCGCCCAGGCGGCGCAGGTTCGCCCTGATTGCGGATCGGGTTTAACGCTGATATGGTCCATGCTGATGTTCTGACAAAACTGACTCACCACGCCCATACCATGCATAAAATAAATATGGATGTTTTTAAGGCTGATGTTTTTGCTCCGCTGCGTAAAGATCCCGGCGCAATCGCGTGTTACATCACGGTTTTGATAGATCAATCCGGTTTTAAAGCCCGGATTTTTTGCAAAATAAGCCCGCACCATATTGTTGCCGGTCTTCGCGTATTTAGTACTTTCCACAGCTACATCAGTGCGTTGCAGATCGTCGGTTTGTGGATCAAGCACCTGCCACAGGGCAATAGACTGGTAGCGCCAGCCTTCGCCCTCCCAGGTAAGCAGGCTATCTTTAATGCTGTATTTTGAATCGGGATTGATCTTCAGATCGGCGAAGTTTGTGCCCGTGCTGATAACTTGTAATTCGGATACGGTAGGGCGGTAATAGTCATAACTTATACCACTTATGCTGATGTTTTCGCTGTGGTCAACACAGGTTTCGATCATTTTGCCGCGCAGCATTATTTTAGCGCCAGGTGCTTTTACATCAACAAATTTGCAGTTGTTTAAATACAAGGCAATGGCCTTTGGCGCATAAGGCGTATCGTTGGTATTGGAGATATGGAATTGCTTTTTGAAAGCGTTCTCCGGGTAAAAATTGTAGGTGCCCGGAGCAAAATGGATACTTATGTGTGCTGCGCTGCTGCCCTTTGCTATGAGCATTAACGATTCATTAAAATCACCCGGGGCAACTATCTCTACTTTATCACCTGCTGAAAGGATCAGTGCGTTAACCGGTTTAAATGTTTTCCAGGGTTTTTTATTGGTGCCGGTATTTAAATCATTCCCTGTTTGCGGGTTTATATAATACACCGTTTTGCCCGGCGAGCGATGGCGGTTGGCGGATAGGGGATATGATTTTTGCCGGGTTTGTGCGATGGCACTGATGCCCCCCGTTAATAAAAGAGCAGGCACTAAAAGGAACAAAAGGTACTTCTTCATAAAGAGAAGAAAAGTATAAAAAAATAGCGATGGGGCAAAATGCAGATAGCTATTTAAAAAGAATTAAATCTGTCTGAAATCCTCGTCGTCTAAACAGAATATTTGCCTTTTACCTATTGATTTATCATGAAATGCTAAAAATATTTCAAGTTCATTTGTGCTTAAAAATTGTGTTATGCGTAGTATATCAAATTCTTTATAAAACTCATATACCACATCATTATCAAGCCGATAAAAATTAATAGTGAAATACTGATAATCATTTATGCGATGGTGTTTTACAAAAAATAAAAGCTTTGAATCTTCTTGGTAAACGAAGTTATCTAAAAGACAATCAACTGAAATAAGCTTGTCGCCAATAAACACATCGCCAGTGAAAGGTCCGCCCATTCCAAGCCTTTCCTGTGCATTTGTTATTGTTAACTCTATTTCTGATACTTTTAATTTTTCCATGTTAATTAACATTAGAAAGGTACTGCTATTAGTCAACTAATCAACAAAAAAATAGCGATGAGGCAAAATACAGATCGCTATTGAATTTCTTGTAGCACCACCATTTAGTTGTTAATCGTTTGAAATTATGCGTTTAGAAGGAAGTGTCTGAGATTTGGTTTGGCTAAAGCCTTTAATCGCTTTTTTTTATCCGTCCCATAAATGGGACGGCAATGAATTTGACTGCTTTTTTTGCCAGCTTTTATTAAATTCATTGCCGTTGGCTTTAGCCAACGGATAATAAACAAATAGATTTGGCTTTAGCCAAAACCAATCGTAAAAAAATAGCGATGAGGCATTTTGCCTCATCGCTATTTTTAAATTTTCACAAACGAACTAATAACTATTCGCCCCGGTAAACATTGTTTTTTAGGTTAATATCAGGTAGTTCATGTGCCGGATCGATCACCATGGTTTTAATGGCCGATGTGGATGGATATTTAAATGTCCACACGCCACCGCGCTGCCAGATGTTTACCGGCAGGTGCAGGGTTTCTGTTTTGCCGTTAGCCTGTGTAATTTTCAGGTCGACAGGCATGGCCATTTTTTCGTTATTGGTTAGGGTGATCATGACGCCATTGGCCTTATTATCACCAATATAATTAACAGAAGTTATGGCCTGGTCAATTTTCCAGGTGGTAAAGAACCACGGTTTCCAGAACCAGTTCAGGTCTTCGCCGGCGGCATCATTCATCGCCCTGAAAAGATCATAAGGCAACGGGTGTTTAAATGCCCAGTGTTTAATGTACTCACGGAAAGCGTAATCAAAACGATCAGGGCCAAGTACCTCGTTGCGCAGCATATCCAAACCTAAAGCGGTTTTATTATAGTACTGGCCATAGTCATTTAAACCAATGGCTTCGGGAGCGGTCATCAATGGGTCTTTGCTGTTCCTGAAACTGTACAGTATATTTTGAGCCTGTTTGGTGGTGTCGTTATATTCGCCGTTATTAAATTGTTGAGTGGCATATTCATTAATAAAGGTGTTAAAACCTTCATCCATCCACATGTACTTGCGTTCGTTTGATCCTACGATCATCGGGAACCAATTGTGGCCAATCTCATGTGTTACATCACCCCAAAGTTGTCCTTTTTTTAAGTTGCTCAGGCAAAATATAGTGCCGGGATATTCCATACCCAAAGCTACGCCCGATACGTTAACGGCCGAGTTCCATGGGTATTCAAAATACGCTTTGGAGTAGATCTCCATGCTGTTTTTCAGGTATTCGGTTGAGCGGCCCCAGGCATCATTACCCGCACTTTCAACCGGGTAGGCCGACATGGCAATACCTTTACGCCCCGATGGGAAATTAACTTGCGCGGCATCCCATATAAATGCGTTCGACGCACCCCAGGCAATATCACGGCTGTTTTCCATTTTAAAATGCCAGGTTAAGGTGCCTTTAAACGGACGGGTTGATGCTTTGCCAACCTCATTGGCTTTAATGATCATTTCGGTTTTATCGCTGGCTTTAGCTTGAGCCAGCCTGCTGATCTGTGTGGGGCTAAGCACCTCCTCCGGGTTTTGCAGATCGCCGGAACCTACTACGATCATATTTGCAGGGGCGGTTATGTAATAATCAAAATCGCCGTATTCGCAATAAAACTCGCCCAGGCCCATGTAAGGCAGAGTGTTCCAGCCCTCAACATCATCGTACACACACATCCGGGGGTACCACTGGGCTATTTCATAAACGTAACCTTGTTTAAACTTTTTACGGCCCATACGGTCGGCGCCGTAAAAGGGGATGGCAAAATCATAATTGATCTTTACCTGTATCTTTTCGCCTTTGCCATCAAGCGGCGCTTTTAAACGCAGCTGCATACGGGCATCAGTTATTACCGGGATTGTGGTATAGGTTTCGCCTTTATAAGTAACCGTTACCGAACCAATGTGATAACCACCGCGACTAAATCCACGCACATCAAAACGGTCGCCCGATACTGGGGTTGTAGCCGCGCCGCGTGAGTCGGACTTAAAGAGGTTCTGATCAAGTTGCAGCCACAAATAATCTAATTTATCGGGGCTGTTATTAGTATAGGTAATGGTAACTTCACCATTTATAGTAGTATCGCGGCCTTCATTCAGGGTAGCTTTTATCTGGTAGTCGGCACGGTTTTGCCAGTAATTAGGGGATGGCTGTCCGCCAGCCGAGCGGGTGTTTTCGCCGGTAACAGGCCAGGTAATGGGCCCAAACACATCCTGGTGATTATACTTTAATGTATCGGCAGTTTGCGCTGCCGCAGGTATTGCACAGGCTGTGAGGCCCAGTGCGCACAGAAAATCGATCAGTTTAAAATAGCGCATTTAAATTTTTGATAATAAAGGCGCAAAGAAAAGGAAATAATTTGTGAGTTTGGTAATTTGAATGCTTAACCGATTGCGTATAAGCGAATTTTATGTGGTGAGTAATGGTAATGTTACGATTAGACCACTCTGTCATCACTGCGCCCGACATCCCCTCTCTTCGCCTTTGGCGGAAAGAGGGGATTAAAAAACTTTTCATTTTAACTGTCATCCTGAGGAACGAAGGATCTATTCAATAACATGCATGTCGAACAATAGATGCTTCACTATGTTCAGCATGACAAACTTATTTTTTACCACCTTCTTTCCGCCGAAGGCGAAGAGAGGGTCAACGAGCGCAGCGACGTTGGGGTGAGTCTATTCTTTGCCCTGCAAAATAACACTCCCCGGTAAAAACTTTTCAAACTTAAAGCGGTATACTTTATAGGTGTAATTATATCTGCACCTTTGCAATCAAACAGCATATACTATGAACCGTTTGGCCAATTCAACATCACCTTATTTATTACAACACGCAAACAACCCGGTTAACTGGTACCCCTGGGGTAAAGAGGCGCTGGAYAAAGCCAAAGCCGAAAATAAACTGATATTGGTGAGCATTGGCTACTCGGCCTGCCATTGGTGCCATGTAATGGAGCATGAAAGTTTTGAAGACGAAGCCGTAGCCGCTGTAATGAACGAATATTTTGTTTGCATTAAGGTAGACAGGGAAGAACGTCCGGATGTTGACCAGATCTACATGAGCGCCATACAGCTCATGAGTGGCCGTGGCGGCTGGCCGCTTAACTGTATTTGCCTGCCTGATCAGCGGCCTATATATGGTGGTACCTATTTCCGCAAGAACGATTGGACCTCCCTATTATTTAACCTGGCCGATTTTTATAAACAAAAACCTGAAGAGGCCGAAGATTATGCCGTACGCCTTACTGAGGGTATCCAGAAATATGAATCGGTAGAGTTTATTAGCGAACAGCCCGATTATACTAAAGATGATCTGCAGTTGATAGCTGATAACTGGAAGCGATATTTTGATAAATACGAGGGTGGTACCGGCAGCGCGCCAAAATTCCCGCAGCCCAATAACTGGCAGTTGTTAATGCGCTATGCCCATTTAATGCAGGATGATGATGTTGTAAAACAGGTAAAACTAACCCTTCATAAAATGGCTTATGGCGGTATTTATGATCATGTGGGGGGCGGTTTTGCCCGTTACTCGGTTGATGGCCGCTGGCATGTGCCGCATTTTGAAAAGATGCTGTATGATAATGCCCAGCTTATCAGTTTGTACGCAGAGGCCAATACCTGGCAGCCCGATGCGCTTTATGAGCAGGTGGTTGATGAAATTATTAAATTTTCTACAAGAGAACTGGCCTCGCCCGGACTTGGCTTTTACTCGGCGCTTGATGCCGATAGCGAAGGGGTAGAGGGTAAGTTCTATATTTTTACCAAAACTGAGATAGAAGAAATATTGGGAGATGATGCCGCAGATCTGTTCAGTATTTACTACCATATTACCGAAGATGGCAACTGGGAAGAGGAGCAGTCCAATGTTTTATTCCGCCGGGAAACGGATGAGCAACTGGCCAAAAAGTTGGGATTGGGAGTTAATGACCTATTAACGCAAATAAAGGCATCGCGTAAAAAAGTATTTGAAGCCCGCAGGCACCGCATAAGGCCCGGCCTGGATAATAAGATCCTGGCATCATGGAACGGTTTGATGTTGAAAGGGCTGTGCGATGCTTATCGCTCCTTCAATAAACCGGAGTATCTTGAACTGGCACTTAAAAATGCCGGCTTTATTTTAGATAATCTGTTAGGTCAAAATGGCAGGCTATCAAGGGTTTATAATAGCAATAAGTCAGGCAGTGATGTGCCGGTGGCTTTTTTGGATGATTACGCCAATTTTATTGATGCGCTGATAGCCTTGTATGAGGTGACCTTTGATGAAGCATGGCTGCAGCAAGCTAAAAAACTTACCGATACCGCTATCACACATTATTATGATGAAACAAGCGGCATATTTTTTTACACCGCCGATGATGATGAGCAGCTGATAGCCCGGAAATCTGAAATTATGGATGGGGTAACACCGGCCAGTAATTCGGCCATGGCGCGTAACCTTAAAAAGTTAGGCTTGCTTTTTGATAATGAAAATTATGCAGCGGTTTCGGCGCAGCTGTTACGTAACATTATGCCGCAGCTGGCTAAATATGGTACAGCCTATTCAAACTGGACTATGTTATTGCTGGAGGAGGTGTTTGGAACTTATGAAATTGCCATAGCAGGCAATGATGCCGAAACCATGCGAAAGGAAATTGAAAATAATTACATCCCCAATAAAATAATATTGGGTGGTAAAAAAGGAAGTTTACCTTTGTTGCAGGATAAGTTTGGTAAATCAACACAAATTTTTGTTTGTAAAGATAAAACCTGCGGATTACCTGCTAATAACACGGCCGAAGCTTTAAAACAAGTGGCAGAAGCCTGATTGCTTATTTAAAAATACTTTACAATGAAAATTGAACCACAGCACGTAGTGTCATTAACTTACGATTTGTATGTTGACCAGGATGGTACCGAAACTTTAACAGAAAGTGCCACACAAGAACAACCCTTAACCTTTTTATTTGGAGCCGGACAAATGCTGCCCAAATTTGAAGAAAACCTGAGCTCGCTATCAACCGGCGATACTTATGAATTTCGTCTTTCAGCAGGTGATGCTTATGGCGAATATGATGAAGAAGCCGTAGCCAACCTCCCTAAGGAAATGTTCCAGGGTACCGAAATTCCTGAAATTGGCAGCATTTTGCCTTTACAGGATAACAATGGCAACCGTTTTCAGGCACAGGTAGTATCAGTTGCAGAAGATGCTGTAATTGTTGACCTTAACCACCCAATGGCCGGTCAGGAATTGCATTTTAAAGGCAGCATCCTGAATGTACGCCCAGCCACTCCCGAAGAATTATCACACGGCCATGCACATGGCGCGGATGGTCACCACGCTCACTAAGCATAGTGTTGACTATATAATATGGAAAGCCCGTCATGAAAATGACGGGCTTTTTTAGTTTATAACTTTTTGTCATTCTGAGCATAGTGAAGAACTATCTCTTGAACGTAGTGAAAAATCCAATAGCCGACATACCTATTGAAGAATAGATCCTTCGTTCCTCAGGATGACAAATTAAGAATCATATGTTATTACAAACATCAAACGGCCCTGTCATCCTGAGCCTGTCGAAGGATCGCGCGGAGAGGCCTGCCCACCATGCTTCGACAAGCATGACAGCCTCTTTTATTTAGATTTTAAGCCTTCCGGATCTCTTTTGGTGTGAAAAATAGAGGCAATAAATACGGTGTTTAAATGCTCATCATACCAATAAACAATAACGTAAGGGAATTTCCTTATAGGTACAAAGCGTAGTTCGGTATCGTACCTTTTTGAAAAGAGCCTGGGATCGGATTCTATTGATTGTAAGGTGCTTTTAACCTCTTTTCTTAAATTCGTCGAAAGCCCTTTTTGTTGTTTTTCGTACCAATCACAAGTATCAATAAGTTCGAGTTCGGCCTGTTTTAAAAGTTTAATTGTAGGCACGGTTCAAATCATCTTCTATATCCGTCCAATTGCGGGCTGTTGTTTTTCCATCTAAAAAATCTTGCCTGGTTTGTAGCAGGTCCTTTATTTCAGTTTCGGAAAACGCATATTCTTTATCTGTATCAATACGGTAAGTTAAACCAAATCTGTTAAGTATCTCCTGTAGAACAGGCAGGTCCTTTTCATTTTGTATATTTACTGTAAGCGTGGTCATAAACAAATTTACTAAAGATAAAATTCAAAATGCCATGAATTTGGAATTTTATCAGTGCATCAGCTATTATTAACTTTGCGTGCGCGATGTGTATATTGGAGGTTGCTTCGTGCCGCAATCGGGTTTATCCCCTTAAAAAAAGTTTATCCCGCCATCATTATTTATCTGGCACTTGATCATGATGCGGCAGCCAATGGGCTCGCCGTTAACGGTGGCAGGAATAAATACCTTATCTTCATCATTGGGCATATCGGTGCTCATATTAAATACCTTTTCGTAATTGGCGCCACTGTATATATGTACTTTAAAATCGGCCAGCCTGCCGCCGGGGCTTACCAGTAGTTCAACAACTGCTACAGATAAATAGCGATTAATGTCCATCAGGTAGGCGGGGAGTTTAAACAATTTCAAATAGGGGATATACCCAAAATACCTGCCGCCTGCTTTAACCGGTTTGGTGGTACGGTCGGTGTCGGTTAAAACCTTATCCACAAAATACCGCAGATTTGATGTGGTATCCTCAACGGCCTCAAATAACAACTTTTTATTGGTATAATCATAGTTTTGAAGCTGACGGCCCCGCAAATCAAAAAAATGCCAGATGCCTGTTTTTTTATCATTATTAAACTGTCCGCTGGCTATAGCTATGTTTTTTGAAGATACAGCCTGATATAAACCCTGGCGTGTGCTTTTATCGCTCTTTAATACCGATATCCTTTCCATTACCGAATCTGTTAGCCGGTGTTTGCGTATCATGGTTTCCTGCGCAAAGCCTGTGTTTAAATAAAAAAGGGCGACAAATAATAAGGTAATACTTTTCAACGCAATTCAATTTGGGTAAATATAAAACAGGATTTATTGAATAGCAATAACAGGGCATTTTTAAACTTAGCCTCTTCCGCCGCCCCTTCTTCCACCGCCGCCTCCGCCGCCGCCATTCCTTCTTCCGCCGCCACCACCTGAAGGGCGACTACCTGCAAATTTTTGCAATCGTAAAGTAAATGTAAGCATAAAGTACCTGCCCAGCCGGTTGGTGCGGGTATCGATGATCTGGTTGCCTACCGCGGTACGGGTTACGCCTTTGTTTTCATCAAACAAATCAAACGCCTGGAAACGAAACGAGGCAATATGCTTTTTCAGGAATTGATATTCAAGGTAAGTGCTTAACAGGGTGGGGTTGGCCTTTACTGTACTGCTAAAGCCGTGGTTTATAGTTTGTGTTAAATTATAGCCCAGTACCCAGCTGTAAAAAAAATAATTGCGTCCGTCTAAACCCAGGGTCCAGGTGCTGGCATCGGTGTTTAATGACGATGGCAGGCTGTACTTTGTGGTATTAACGCTATAATTGGCGCTTAATTCGCTGTCCATAATACTGTCAATATCAACCCTTAGCTTAAGGCCCTGGTTTAATACCCAGTTTTTGCCCGTATTGCGCTGATCTTCAATGAATGATACATTATTGCTGTAACCTGCACCACCGTTTAATGTTACAGTGAATTTACGGTTGGCAAAAGGTTTTGAAAAAGAATAATTACCGTTGATGTTGTAAAGACCATTGGTGTTCAGGTAATGGGTTTCCTGTATGGTACTATCGCGTTGGCTGCTACTGCTGCCGGTTGAAGCTATATAAACCGGACTGGCATTGGTTACTATGGCATCCTGGGTTTCTGAGAATGACAGGTTGGTAAACAACGAATTGCCGGTGGCAATATCAAACTGATTATAACGCAGGTTCAAATTATTGGTGAACGAGGGCTTAAGATCAGGGTTACCATAAATCCTGTTTTGTGGGTTGGAGTAATCGGGCTGTACCTGCAGTTGTGTAAATGAAGGCTGGCTGTTTGAGCCGCTGTAATTAACCGTGAAAGAATGATTGCGTGAAAAGTTGTAGATAAATCTTGCTGTAGGTATATAATTAAAGGTGTTGGTATGAAAACGCTGGCTGTGCGATTCGCCATTAAGCGTGGATTGCAGTACGGCCATACCCAGCGTGTAATTGTATTTTGCCGCTATACCCCTCAAATTAACTCCAAAGCGGTTGGTGATAAACTGGTTATTATAAATAGTGCTCAATGAATCAACGTAAGTTTGATTACCTGTAGCCGGGTCAATGCGGTAATTGTAGCGGTTGTTATCGGTATTGGAATAATTATAACCATAGTTTGTTTCGAGGTAGGTTGTTTTGCCAATAGGCTCGATATAGGATAATCGGACGTTTGCCTTTTGCGAACTATTATCGGAGTTTACCTGCTGAAAAAGCGGGGTTACAACGGTATCCTGCTTAGTGGTGTATTCATCATGAAGACCCTGGTCGCTTTGTGAAAAATTGAGGCCAGCGTTCACACTAAAATTGCGGCCCCTTTTATGAAACTTATGGTTATACAATACCGTGAAGCCGCCGCTTTTTGATGTAGCATCAGTTATAGCCCGCTCATTACCGGTAACCAAGGTGTTTTTACGGGTGTTGCTAAAAATATCGGTGCTTACATCATTTGATATGCCGTACGAAAAATTGGGGTTTATTTTCAGATAATTAGAAGTATCAATCTTGTACTCCATATTAAAATCAAACCGGTGATTGATGCCATGATTTTTATCATCGCTGTTATCAGTATTTATTAAAGTACCCGATTGAAAAAGATTTTGCTCTACCGTTGTGCTGTTTTGGTCCTTGTCTTTATCGGCAAAGCTGTAGCTGCCATAAACGGTCATCTTTTTACTCCAGTCGTCGCGGTAATTGGTACCGATGGAACGGTTGGTGGTAATACCATTCGCGGTGCTGATCTGCGAGCTTCCGCCACTGCCCCCGCCACCCCCACGACCGGCCCTGCCACCGCCGCCACCACTGCCTCCCAGATTAAAGGAGTTGGTGTTGGTATTGTTCAATGTACCAATAAGGGCTATCTGCCGGGCATCCATAAACGTATTGGCCGATAAGCGCGCCTGATAACGGTCGTCATTACCGGCGCCAACACTGCCCTGACCAAAATTGCCACGGCTTTTGCCTTTTTGTATGGTGATGTTGAGTATTTTATCAGGGTCGCCGGTTTTTATGCCGGTTAAATTGGCCTGATCGCCATAATCATCAATTACCTGTATATTCTCCACAATATCGGCCGGCAGGTTTTGCGTGGCTGTTTGTACATCGCCGGTAAAATAATCCTTGCCGTTAACCCGCACCTTAGTTACCTGTTTGCCATGGGCGGTTACGTTGCCGTCCTTATCAACACTTACACCGGGCAGTTTTTTAAGCAGGTCCTCCACCGGCGATCCTTCCCTTACTTTATAGGCGCTTGCCTTGTATTCTACCGTATCTTCTTTGATGTTGATGGGGTTTGCTTCCGCAACTATTTTAACAGTCTTTAAAAAGTTGGTTTGTACTTTTATCTTAATTGGGCCAAGCATTATAGGTTTGGTATCATTATCCATTACAAAACGGCGTACCAGTTCCTTATAGCCAATACCACTTATTGTTATTTTAAAGTTTTTTGATGTAACAGCGGGGAAATTGAAAGTACCGTTGGTGCTTGTAGCAACGGAGATGCTATCCTTATCAGAAGTTAATTTTACAGTAACACCAGGTACGGTGCCTACAGTATCTATGACCGAGCCACTAACCTGGCGGGATTGCTGTGCAAAGGCCTGCGTTATAAAAAGGGAGAAAATAAAAGTAAGTAGTAATGGTCTGGTCATAGTTCAGGTTTAATTTAGGCTATTGACCGCAAAGGTTTAATTAAGTTTAATGGATTAATTGTATGTAATACAATTGTTGCAATAATTGCCTTTTGATGCTTAAACTTGTAACCATAACATATAGCACATGACAGCCTTAACTGATCAAGCCGATTACAAAACGGTAAGTTTTTCTGAAACCACCATTACCGAACTGATGATACCCTCGTACTCCAATTTCGGGGGGAAGATACATGGGGGTATTTTATTATCACTTATGGATAAAGTAGCCTATGTATGCGCTGCCAAACATGCCGGTTATTACTGTGTAACCGCTTCCATTGATACGGTTGATTTTTTGCACCCTGTAGAAGTGGGCGAGCTGGTATCACTCATGGCATCGGTTAATTATGTGGGTAAAACATCATTGGTAGTAGGTATCAGGGTGATATCAGAAAACATCAAGAATAACTCGGTAATGCACACCAATACCAGTTACTTTACCATGGTTGCTAAAGATGATAATAACAAACCGGTAAAGGTACCCGGCCTTATACTCGAAAACCGCGAACAGGTAAGGCGGTTTATTGAGGCCCGCCGTCGCAAGGAAATTAAACAAAGCTATATGAAAGAAGTGGAGCAAATACAGATGCCCGATAACTATGAACATTGCATTGCCCTGCTTATGGGCGAACGCTGTTTAGTAGCGGGGGAGTAGGGGTGAAAGCCGAAAGCCGAAAGCYGAAAGCCGAAAGGCGAAAGGCGAAAGGCGAAAGGCGAAAGGCGAAAGGCGAAAGGCGAAAGGCGAAAGGACATTATGTTAAGCTGACGAAATTCTGATAATCCCTTAATCCAAAAAATCCCGGTTCAGACAAAAATCAACGGAATCATATCAATCACTTAAATCAACGGTCAAGAATCCCGGTTCAAACAATAAACAGTGGTTTCAAATAATAAACAGCGGTTTCTGACAATATCCTGACGAAATAAAAACAAATTGAAATAAACTTAATGTTTTGGAGTTTATATATTAAGTATTGAGCTTACAGCCTTAATCACAATCTGCAAAGGGGATCTGATAATATCTGGTCACTGCACTCTCACCACTTAACTAATACCCACTTACAACTCAAAAGGACTATTCCTAAAAGGGTTTAAGTTTTAGTAGGGATTAGCCACAATCATATTTATATTTACAAAATGACAATTTAGTGATATTTATCACTAAATTGTGACCAATTAACTATTCCCTTTTTAAATTAAATCTCCCAAAACTTAATGGCTTTTTTAAACTCAGTGCTGGAACCACCTTCGTACGGCTGGACGGATGAAAATGGTAACCTTGCAAAACCAACCAATGGTAAAATTGTAAAAGAATTTTTTTCAAGACTGAACGTATTTAAGGATAAAAAAAATTGGTTGTCGTTTTTAAGCTGGTTTTTAGTATTGGCATTGGTACCGTTTTTAGCACTCTTTATATTTAAATATTTCACCATAACAGGTTTAATAGTTGCTTTTGTGTACAGCATGATCATTATGGGTACCCATGGCACCATTTGGCACCACAGGTATTGCACCCATGGTGCTTACACCTTCAGTAACAAATTCTGGAGATTTTTTACTCAGAATCTTACTCTTAAAATTATTCCTGAAGAGATCTATGCCATATCGCACCACGTGCACCATGCACTATCTGATCAGCCCGGCGACCCATACAATGCCCAGGGCGGTTTTATGTATTGCTTTTTGGCCGATGTAAACCACCAGCCGGTTGCCCGTAATTTGAGCGAGGCCGATTATAAACGCTGTATTAATTTAATGAAACATGTTGGCGTAATGCCTAATACTTATGCCCAATATCAAAAATGGGGAACCATTGCCAACCCTTACCGCACCATTGCCGGTATTATACTTAACTGGGGCTTTTGGTTCGCGGCATTTTATTTATTAGGTGGTATGGGCCTGGCATGTGCTGTTTTTGGTTCGGCTGGTATATGGGCTGTAGGCGTGCGTACCTTTAATTATGAAGGTCATGGTAAAGGTCAGGATAAACGTCGTGATGGCATCGACCATAACCGCGAGGATATGTCAATTAATCAGCTATGGCCTGGTTACGTTGCCGGCGAATGGCATAATAACCATCACCTGTTCCCTAAAAGCGCCCGCTCAGGTTTTAAAGCTCACCAGCTTGACCTGGCATGGTGTTACATTAAATTTATGAGCATGATAGGCGCAGTAAGCTCATACCGCGACTCTAAAAAACAATTTCTGCTGGAGTATTGCACTGTAAAACCAGTAGTAGTAGCACCCGCTGCAGAATACCCAACCAAAGCTAAAACATTGCTTGTAGTTGAATAATAATTAGTTCCTATAAAATTAAAAAAGGAGTGATCACTTAACGTGTCACTCCTTTTTTGTTAAACCAGTAGCAGGAGGTAAATTGGGCTGTGTAAAATATGTGTTATGGTTAAAATAGTACTACTTTATTTACCAATGGAATTTATAACTTAGTAAGGCCAATTATAGTGTAACATAAACACCAAAACTAATGCGTATTAAAATATTTTGTTTGTTTTTTTGCCTCCCATGCGTAATTCTTCTTAACCAAAAAGCAAAAGCACAAACTGCAGGGCTGGGTATATTTGATGATCAAACAGATGTAGGCATAGTAAAACATAAAGGCAGCGCCCAATACGACGCTAAACTTCAACAATACCACCTCGAAGGATCCGGTACTAATATATGGGCAACAAGCGATGCTTTTCATTTTGTATGGAAACGCATGAAAGGCGATTTTATATTGCGCACCAATGCCGCTTTTATAGGCAAAGGGGTTGAGGATCATCGTAAAATAGGGTTGATGGTACGTACCTCGCTCGATTCAAATTCAAAACACATTAACGCGGTTGTACATGGCGATGGTTTAACATCATTACAATATCGCAAAACAGTAAGCGGCATCACCGAAGAAAAAAAATCAAGCATTACCGGGGCCGGTGTTATACAGCTGGAAAGAAAAGGGAATACCTACACCATGTCGGTAGCCCGCAAAGGCGACCTTTTTGTAAACGAGGAAGTAAGCGATCTTGACCTGGGCGATGAAGTTTATGTAGGTATATTCATATGCTCGCACAATGCCGATGTAACTGAAAAAGCCACCTTTAATAATGTACGCATTGTTGTACCCGCGCCTGCGACACTGGTTCCGTACAGGGAGTACCTGGGGAGCAGTATCGAGTTATTGGACCTGGCTACACAAAACAGTACGGTTGTTTACCAGTCGCCAAAATCATTACAGGCACCCAACTGGATGAATGATGGCAAATCACTTATTTATAACAGCGAAGGTTCGCTGTATAAATTCAACCTTAAAACCAATGAGCCAACTGTATTAAATACAGGCCCGGCAAAAAACAACAATAATGATCACGTACTATCCTTTGATGGTAAAATGCTGGCTATTAGCAGTGGTGATGGCGGACCATCAATAGGCTATACCGTATCATCGGCAGGTGGCGAAGCCAAGCGGATCACACAAACAGGTCATGGCGCAAGTTATATGCATGGCTGGTCGCCCGATGGTAAGTATATTGTATTTTGCGGCGAACGTAATAAGGAGTTTGATGTATACCGAATCCCATCAGGCGGCGGTCCCGAAGAAAGGCTAACCACCAGTCCCGGTCTTGATGATGGCCCAGAGTATACACCCGATGGTAAATACATCTATTTTAACTCGGTACGCAGCGGATTAATGCAGGTTTGGCGCATGAAAGCCGATGGCAGCGAACAAACCCAGATCACTAATGACGATTACAATAACTGGTTTCCGCATATATCGCCCGATGGTAAATGGATCGAGTATATTACCTTCCTTAAAAACGAAGTTGAACCCGGCGATCATCCGTTTTATAAACATGTATTTCTGAGGGTGATGCCAGTTGGTGGCGGCCCATCAAAAGTGGTGGCCTATTTATACGGCGGGCAGGGTACTATCAACACGCCATCATGGGCGCCTGATAGTAAGCACATTGCTTTTATTAGTAATTCAAAATTATTGTTTCCTGTATTTCCAATGAGCAAGTAGAGAGAATCAAGCGTTTAGAATCAAGAGACGAGAATTAAAACAGCCAGGGGATATAAAATTATAACAAGATAATTCGTTTTAATACTAATTACTTTTATCTTGACTCCTGATTCTTATCTCCTTACGCTAAATTATATAACCTTAAAACAAAATACCATGCAAACCTCACGCAGATCATTTTTAAAAACAGGTGCCCTGGCTATAGCAGGTGCTGCTTTGTTGCCTGATAATTTATTAGCCGGAGAAAAGCGCCTGCAACGTGTTGGTGTACAGCTTTACAGTGTACGCGACGCCATGAAGGCCGATCCGAAGGGAACGCTTAAAAAATTAGCTGACGCAGGTTACAACCATGTAGAACATGCCAATTACATCGACCGTAAATTTTATGGATATACCGCCAGGGAATTTAAAAAGGTACTAATTGATCTTGAACTGAAAATGCCAAGCGGCCATACTGTAATGACTGCCCAACATTGGGATACAGCCAAAAACGATTTTACCGATGCCTGGAAATACACTATTGAGGATGCAGCTACGGTTGGCCAAAAATATGTAATAAGCCCCTGGTTAGATGAAAGCCTTAGAAAAGATACCGAAGGATTAAAGCGTTTTATGGAGCAGTTTAATAAATGTGGTGAGCTATGTCAAAAATCAGCCATGAAATTTGGGTATCATAACCACAACTTCGAGATCAGTACCAAGGTAGGGGATATTACGCTATATGATTTTATTATCCAGAACACTGATCCTAAATTGGTTACCCAGCAAATGGATATCGGCAATATGTTTAGCACGGGCGGCGTAGCGCTTGATTTTATCAATAAATATCCGGGCCGCTTTGAGTCATTACACGTAAAGGACGAAATTAAGGTTGCTATGAAAAGCGATGGCGACGATACCGAAAGTACCATATTGGGCGCAGGGGTATTGCCGGTAAAAGAGATCGTGCGTGCAGCCAGCAGAAAAGGCGGTACAGTGCTATTTATTATTGAGCAGGAAGCTTACCAGGGTAAAGACCCGATTGATTGTGTAAAAATTGATTTACAAATCATGAAAAAATGGGGTTATTAATATTATTCCCGTAACTTTCGATATACAATTAATTTCTGTTAGCTCTTTTAGTAATAGTTAAAATTACTAAGTTTGAAAATCGTTTTATAAACCAAAGCATACTTATAAATAATAAACCTGTACGCGTTTTTATAGTGCAGGTTATTTAATAAAGGGATTGCTAAAACCATTTACCATATATGCACAGGCGCATTGCAATAAAAAATCTGGCTTTAATTATTGGAGGGGCTGCTTTATTGCCATCCTGTATGCATGATAGTGGTAAAGCAACCGTCAAACTTAAAAATGTTGATATTAATGCCGACCAGGAAAAGCTGATAGGTGATATGGCCGAAACCATTATCCCCAAAACAAATACACCCGGCGCCAGGGATCTGCAACTGCATTTGTTTGTTTTAAAAATGGTTGACGATTGTTACACCAAAAAAGATCAGCAGGATTTTATGACCGGGATGGGTCAGTTTACGGAGCTTATTCAAAAACATTATAGCACTTCATTTGGCCAGTGTGATGTAAAGCAGCGTGAGCAGGCGCTTTTAAGTATTGAACAGGATAAGGATCCTAAAAACACAACCTATCCGGCAGAATTAAAAACATTTTATGGCATAGTTAAAGGCCAAACAGTAAACGGTTACACCACCTCCAAATATTTTATGACCAAACAGGTGGTTTATGAGTTGGTACCAGGCAGGTACAATGCATTTTATCCGGTTAAGAAAAAGCAAGCAGTATAAATAGTATGGCTAATTTAAATATTGATAGCATTAAGGATCGCACCTTTGATGCCATCGTAATTGGTTCGGGAATGAGTGGTGGCTGGGCTGCTAAAGAATTTACAGGAAAAGGGCTTAAAACCCTGATGTTAGAACGTGGACGCGATGTAAAACACATTAAGGATTATCCTACAACCAACATGTACCCATGGGAATTTGAGCACCGGGGCGAATTACCTATGGCTGTTCAGGAAGCCAACCCTATTGTAAACCGCTGTTATGCTTTTCATGAAGATGCCGCTCACTTTTTTGTAAAAGATAAAGAACACCCTTATGTACAGGATAAACCGTTCGACTGGATCCGCGGCTACCAGGTAGGGGGTAAATCATTATTATGGGCCAGGCAAACACAACGCTGGAGCGATTTTGATTTTGAAGGTCCTGCCCGCGATGGTTTTGCTGTTGACTGGCCTATCCGCTATAAAGATATTGCACCCTGGTACAGTTATGTTGAAAAATTTGCAGGCATATCAGGTAATAAAGACGGTCTGGCCGAACTGCCCGACGGAGAGTTTTTACCGGCCTTCCCATTAAACAGTGTGGAGGATTATTTTAGCAAACACGTTAAAAGTAAATATAGTAACCGCCATGTGATCAGCGCAAGGTGCGCGCATTTGTCAAAACCCACCCAGATCCATTTAGATCAGGGCAGGGCCCAATGCCAGGAGCGTATCCTTTGCCAGCGGGGTTGCCCGTTTGGCGGATATTTTAGCGCTAATTCATCAACCATACCCTGGGCGTTAAGATCGGGCAATTTAACATTAAGGCCATTTTCGGTAGTACAGTCCATTATATATGATGAAAACCTGGGCAAGGCTACCGGTGTGCGCATTGTTGATACCAATACCAAAGAAACCATTGAATATTTTGCACGTGTAATTTTTGTAAACGCGGCAGCGTTAAATACCAACCTGGTATTGTTAAATTCTACATCGCACCGTTTTCCTAACGGATTGGGGAATGATAGCGGCGTATTAGGTAAATATGTGGCCTTCCACAATTATTCGGCGCACATCAGTGCGGAGTATGATGGCTTTAAGGAGTGGACTACCGACGGACGTAACCCGGCAGGTGGGGGTTATATCCCCCGGTTCAGAAATGTGCGTAAACAGGAAACCGATTTTTTACGTGGTTACGCGTCTGGCTTTAGTGCCCACAGGCGCAGGGAACGTAATTGGGATGGCGTAGGCAGCAGCCTTAAAGAAAATTTGGTTAGTGATGAACTGGGGCCATGGTCTGTAGGATCACACATGATGGGCGAAACCATACCAAAAGAAGCCAGCTATGTAGCGCTTGATGCCCGGCAAAAAGACGACTGGGGTGTGCCTTTGTTAAAGATCTCGATGGATTATGATGATAACGACGCGAAGATGAAAAAGGATTATGTAGATCAGTTAACCGAAATGTTTACCAGCGCGGGTTTTACTAACATAAAAGCAAGCACTGATCAAAGGGCGCCCGGTTTGGATATTCATGAAATGGGAGGCGCACGTATGGGTAATGATCCTAAAACATCAATACTTAATAAATGGAACCAGCTTCATGCGGTTAATAATGTGTACGTAACTGATGGAGCCTGCATGACATCAACCTCATGCCAAAACCCATCGTTAACCTATATGGCTTTAACAGCACGTGCGGTTGACCATGCAGTTAATGAAATGAATAAAAGGAATATATAAGTCCCCAGCCCCCTAAGGAGGGAGTAGGAGAGATAAATTCCCCCTTTAGGGGGTTAGGGGGCTTAAAAAGCCTTGGTGTAAAAAAAACACAATGAAAATATTTGTAAAATAATTTTTATTCATACATTTAACGGAATAACCAAGTACTAAACAAATTCATTTAACCGAATAAATATGTCTGCAAACACTTATGACGCTATAGTCATTGGCTCAGGAATTTCAGGCGGGTGGGCTGCCAAAGAACTTACAGAAAAGGGTTTAAAAACCATTATGCTGGAGCGTGGTCGTAATATCGAACACATTAAAGATTATGTGAACGCTAATAAAGGACCCTGGGAGTTTCCGCACAGAGGCGGCCGTACCCAGAAAATGATCGAGGACTATCCGGTATTAAAGCGGGATTACCCACTGAACGAAGTTAACCTTGATTATTGGGCAAGCGATAAGGATAGCCCGTATACCGAAGTAAAAAGATTTGACTGGTTCAGAGGCTATCATGTTGGCGGCCGCTCATTAATGTGGGGCAGGCAATCATACCGTTGGGCCGATGTTGATTTTGAAGCCAACTTAAAAGATGGTATCGCGGTTGACTGGCCTATCCGCTATAAAGATGTAGCTCCCTGGTATAGCTATGCCGAAAAGTTTGCCGGCATATCAGGTAACAAAGATGGTTTGGCCATTTTGCCTGATGGTGATTTTATGCCGCCAATGGAGTTAAACGTGGTTGAAAAAGATGTAGCCAAAAGATTAAAAGATCATTATAAAGAGGCAAGGGATATGATCATTGGCCGTACAGCCAATATTACCTTACCGCATAATAACCGTACCAACTGTCAATATCGTAATAAATGCTGGCTGGGCTGCCCGTTTGGTGCTTATTTCAGCACGCAATCGGCTACTTTGCCGGCTGCTATGGCTACAGGTAACTTAACCGTTCGCCCATGGTCAATAGTAACTAAGATATTGTACGATAAGGATACCAAAAAAGCCAAAGGTGTTGAGGTTTTGGATGCCGAAACCAACCAAACCTATGAGTACTTTGCAAAAATTGTATTTGTTAACGCCTCTACCATTAATTCAGCCTGGATCCTGATGAACTCGGCTACTGATGTTTGGGATGGCGGCTTAGGTAGCAGCAGTGGCGAGCTTGGCCACAACCTGATGGATCACCATTTGGGTGTTGGTGCATCGGGCAGATTCGAAGGCTATGAAGATAAATACTACTTCGGACGCCGTGCAAACGGGTTTTACATTCCCCGTTTTGCTAACCTTGGCGGCGATAAACGCGATTTTATACGTGGTTTTGGCTATCAGGGTGCTGCAAGCCGCGAAGGGTGGAGTAGGGATATTGCTGAATTGAGTATTGGTAGTGCCTATAAAGACGCGCTTACCGAGCCGGGTTTATGGTCTGTTGGGATGGGCGGCTTTGGCGAAACACTGCCTTATCATGATAATAAAGTTACCATTGATAAAACCAAGAAGGATAAATGGGGTCTTCCTGTTGTTGCCATTGATGCCGAACTGAAAGACAACGAAATAAAGATGCGAATTGCCATGGAAAGCGAAGGAAAAGCAATGCTGGAGGCCGCAGGTGTTAAGGATGTACAAACGCATAGCAGTAACCCTTTTCTTGGCCGTGGAATTCACGAAATGGGAACCGCGCGTATGGGTCATGATCCAAAAACATCTGTTCTTAATAAGTGGAACCAGGTTTGGGATGCCAAAAATGTATTTGTTACCGATGGCTCCTTCATGACATCAGCTGCATGCCAAAACCCGTCACTTACTTATATGGCTATGACCGCAAGGGCAGCAAATTATGCTGTTGAAGCATTAAAAAAGAACGAGATCTAATTAATCAGATATCCAAATACAAAACCAATGACTGAAGAACAGGACAAAAGTACACCCAATCCGTCAAGGCGGGAATTTCTAAAAAAAGGTACAATAGCTGCGGCCAGCTTTATGATCGTTCCGCGTTTTGTGCTGGGCGGTAAAGGCTTCATTGCGCCAAGCGATAAGTTACTTATTGCCAGTGTTGGCGCGGGCGGTAAAGGCCAGAGCGACATTGCCAACTTTTACAAAAGCGGTAAGGCAGAGATTGCCTTCCTATGCGACGTGGACGACAGAAGATCTGCCAAATCACGTGCTGCTTTCCCTAAAGCCAAGTACTATAAAGACTGGCGCGAAATGTTTGATAAGGAACATAAAAACTTTGATGCCGTATCCATTTCAACTCCAGATCATAACCACGCCATTATCACTTACAGTGCCATGCAATTGAATAAACACGTTTACGTGCAAAAGCCAATGACGCATGATATTTGGGAAGCCCGTTTATTAACCGAAGCGGCTAAAAAATATAAAGTAGTTACGCAAATGGGTAACCAGGGTTCATCAAATGATGGTACCCGCCTGATGTCTGAATGGTATGATGCCGATCTGATTGGTGATGTACATACCGTTTACTGCTGGACTAACCGCCCGGTATGGCCTCAAGGTATAGCATGGCCGGCTCCTGCCCAGGAAATTCCAAAAGAACTGGATTGGAACCTGTGGTTAGGTACTGCTCCTAAAAAAGATTATGTAGATAAACTGGTGCCGTTTAACTGGCGCGGATGGTGGGATTACGGAACCGGCGCCCTGGGCGATATGGG
>NZ_JBFUJG010000064.1:0-33188 GCF_056401495.1 Mucilaginibacter sp. P4_E8 | reverse complement strand
GCCCGATGGTACACAGATCATTGTAAAAAATTTAATGAACGTGTATCCCGAGCGATTGTTTATCCAGGAGCGCGCCGGGAAACAAGGACTTGGAACGGCCTACATTCACGGTTTTAAATGGGCCATTGAACGCCATTACGATTATATTTTTGAAATGGATGCCGATTTCTCGCATAACCCCGAAGATTTGCTTAAGCTAAGGCAAGCCTGTATTGACGGTGCAGACGCGGCCATTGGTTCGCGCTATATTAATGGTGTAAACGTAGTTAACTGGCCCATGAGCCGGGTACTGATGAGTTATTTTGCATCGGTATATGTACGGTTTATAACGGGTATTGATGTCAGGGACTCGACCGCGGGTTTTATGTGTTACAAACGCAAAGTGCTTGAAACCATAAGGCTAAATAAAATAAAGTTTGTGGGCTATGCTTTCCAGATAGAAATGAAGTACACCAGCATTAAACATGGATTTAAGCTGGTAGAAGTTCCCATTATATTTACAGATCGCACCGCGGGCACCTCCAAAATGTCGACAGGTATATTTAAAGAAGCATTTTTTGGGGTGATACAAATGAAGATCAATAGTATTTTCAGGAAATATCCTGAAGGATGATCTTGATTTCGGATTTGGAATTTTCGATTTCGGATTTATTTTGATGGAGACATTCGACCTTTTATTTTGACTCTTTATCTATTCAATTATACAATAGATGTGTAACAATACAGATAAAAAATCCCTAATTCCGAAATCGAAAATCCCAAATCCGAAATAAAAAAACTAATTTCGTTGGTAATGAATGAGCATCTTGATCCCGGAGCAGAACGTCTTAGTAATACCGAACGTGATATTGAAAAGGTTCTGCGTCCGCAGCAATTTGAAGATTTTACCGGTCAGCATAAAATATTAGCTAATTTAAAAATATTTGTACAGGCTGCCCGCCAGCGTGGCGAAGCGCTTGACCACGTATTGTTACATGGCCCTCCGGGCCTGGGTAAAACCACACTTTCATACATCATAGCCAACGAAATGAACGTGGGCATCAAGATCACCTCAGGTCCGGTACTGGATAAACCAGGCGATCTTGCAGGTCTGCTTACCAACCTGGAAACCGGCGATATTTTATTTATTGACGAAATACACCGCCTTAGTCCGCTGGTTGAGGAATACCTGTACTCGGCAATGGAAGATTTTAAGATAGATATTATGCTGGAGAGCGGCCCAAATGCCCGTTCGGTACAAATATCGCTTAACCCTTTTACGCTGGTTGGCGCAACTACACGTTCAGGATTGCTTACCGCACCTTTAAGGGCCAGGTTTGGTATCAATTCGCGGTTGGAGTATTATGATGCCAAGCTGCTTACTACCATTGTACTACGCTCGGCCTCTATCCTCAAAACACCTATTACCGATGAAGGAGCCTTTGAAATTGCCCGTCGCAGCCGTGGCACACCACGTATTGCCAATGCCCTGCTACGCCGTACTCGTGATTTTGCCCAGATCAAAGGCGATGGCAATATCGATACCGCAATAGCAAAATACGCGTTAAACGCCCTGAATGTGGATGAGCATGGCCTGGATGAAATGGATAATAAAATATTGCTTACCATTATTGATAAATTTAAAGGCGGTCCGGTTGGTTTAAAAACCATTGCAACTGCTGTAGGCGAAGACGAAGGTACTATTGAGGAAGTGTACGAGCCCTTTTTAATACAGGAAGGCTTTTTAATGCGCACCGCCCGCGGCCGCGAGGCTACCGAGAGCGCTTACAAACATTTAGGGAAGATAAAACTCGGCGGTAACCCATCGTTATTTTAACAAAACCAACATATATTACCATACCAAGCATGAAAACAAATCTAAAACAAAGCTTTAAGCGTTATTGCAAAATCCTTTTAGCTTTCGCGTTATTTACCGGATTGGGTGCAGTAAATGCTGCCGCTCAAACAACCCCGGCCGATACATCGGCAAAAGCAAAAGCAGACTCGCTTGCTGCCCGCAGAATAGCAACCGGAACCAAGGTGGGTATTGCCGGTTTAAATCATGACCATATACACCTTATTTTAAACGAGTACCGCCACGGTAACGTAAACATAATAGGCATTGCCGAACCTGACAAAAAGCTATGGCAAAAGTTTGGCAAACTATATAACCTGCCCGATTCACTTTTTTTTGAGGATCTGAAAACCATGTGCCTAAAACGTAAACCGACCATTGTATTGGGTTATAACGCCGTTGGTAAACATATTGATGTTGTTGAAACCTGTGCACCTTTAGGCATATCGGTAATGGTCGAAAAACCATTGGCAGCAACGCTTGATCAGGCTAAAAGAATGGAGTTCCTGGCGCTTAAATACTATATTAACCTGCTTACTAATTACGAAACTACCTGGTACTCATCTGTTCAGAGCGCTTATAATACGGTACGTACCGATAGTATTGGCGTGATCCGTAAAATGGTTTTCCATGACGGCCACCAGGGACCGCGCGAAATTGGCTGCAGCGAGGATTTTTTAAGCTGGCTAACTGATCCGGAATTGAATGGCGCAGGTGCTTTGAATGATTTTGGCTGCTACGGCGCCGACATGATGACTTGGCTGATGCAGGGACAAAGACCAATTGCGGTAACTGCCGTTGCCAGGCATTATAAGCCATCAATATATCCAAAGGTTGAGGATGATGCCACCATCATTGTAGAGTATCCCAATGCCACCGGAATGATTGAGGCTTCATGGAACTGGCCATTCAGTATAAAGGATATGGAGATTTTTGGAGCAAAAGGATATATACACACCTTTGATAGTGATAGCCTGCAGATAAGAGTGAACAATACCACAAGGGAATTTAAAGCTCCTCCACTGGTATCGCCAGCCAATGCTCCGGTACCCTATTTTACTGCTGCTCTTAAAAATCCCATCAAATCGCGTAATGACCGTTCGTCATTAAAATACAACATGATCGTGATGCAAATACTGGATGCTGCTAAAAGATCAATCAAGGAGGGTAAAAGAATAGTTTTGTAATGTTGTGTTGATAATTTATTTATATAAATTATGTTCCCTGCATATATATTGTATTAATTTCGCCGTTGTTGAAATAATTAAAAAATTGTCATTTTACTATGCTTAAAAAAGCTTTTGTGTGGTTAACCGTTTGCGCATTGGGCGCAACATCATGCCAGTCTAAACCTACCGATAAAACAGCCGGTGCCGCTACAGCAAGTGCCGAAGTACCTGCCACGGCAGCAAGTGGCAAGCCTGCAGATAACGCAGCCATTATGGCCCGTAAACAAGTACCGGTGGTTTGCTATCACCAAATACGCGACTGGAAACCAACCGACTCAAAAGGTGCCAAGGATTATATTGTGCAGATTGCTGCTTTTAAAGAACATATTAAAATGCTTGCCGACAGTGGTTACCATACCATTCTGCCCGATCAGTTATATGCTTACCTTACTACAGGTACACCCTTGCCTAAAAAACCCATCATGCTCACGTTTGATGATACCGATCTTGACCAGTTCACTATCGCTAACCCTACGTTGAAAAAATATGGTTTTAAAGCAGTTTATTTCGTGATGACGGTATCGTTGGGCCGTCCGCATTATATGACGGCCGATATGGTTAAAAAGCTATCAGACGAGGGCAATGTAATTGGGAGCCATACGTGGGACCACCACCGGGTTGACAAATACTCGCATAACTCCGAACTTAAGATCATAGGAAAAAATGGCAAAATAACCACCAGACCAGTTGATGATTGGGTTACCCAGATAGACAAGCCAACCAAAAAACTGGAAGAAATTACCGGTAAAAAGATAGATTATTTTGCCTACCCTTTTGGTATCTGGAAAAAACCAGTTTTACCTGAGTTTCAAAAAAAGGGTTTCAAAATAGCCTTCCAACTGGCTGATAAACGCGACCCGGATTATCCGCTGATGACTGTAAGAAGAATATTAGACAGTGGCTATTGGAGCACAAAAACATTTGGTAACAGTGTAAAAAACAGCTTTTAGTCTATTGCCTTCCTGAGGGAAACTTTTGACTATCTATATACAAGAAGGCCTTTCTTTTTAATAAAAGAAAGGCCTTCTTGTATTTGTTCATATAATGCATAGTCCAAAACTGCCCCTTTTTGGGGCTTTAGGGTTACAGGTCTTCACCGGCAGGTCCCTGCCCGGTGTTTGATGTTGCCTGTTGTTTTTGTTCATCTTCGCCTGGCTTTAATTTGGCCTGTTTGGCCAGCAAGGTATCTTCTCCTGTATTTTCCCCTATCTCATCATTATGAAGATCAGAATCATCATTGTTGATCACTGTCTTCTTTTTTCCCATGGTTTCCATGATGTATGTGTTAATTATTTCTCTGCTATCCATTTTACAGCCTCGCCCAGCTCATCTAAGGGGTAACCTTTATACTTACCAGGAAGAATATACTTGAAGAGGTGACTAAATTCTTTTAATCCTTTCTCATCGGTTACTATAGCCAGTTTATGCCATTTCAAAAAGTATTTTAAACCAAGCTCTATATTTCCACACCATGCCCCCGCCGTAAAATTTTGTATTTTAGTTTCCAAAACCAATATGAAATTGATCCGGCCATTCTGTTTTACCTGATTATCAAGCAGGGGCAGCAACGCTTTCTTATAATCTATATTAGTTACCTTACCAACCGCGTGCATACCCAACACATGCGGAGGCAGATAATTCATGTGCTCAAGCATGATATATATTTTTAAGAACAGGCGCAAAAACTACACCATTAATCACAGCAAGGCCCTTTTATTTAAAAATTGTTATTTATACACTTGATCTCCAACATAAACCAACCCCATTTTATGAATTTTATTTTATAGTATCTTTGCACTAAATCATGCAAAACAGGACAACATATAGCCAGTTGATTAAAAACGAAGCCCAAAAGCTTGGTTTTTTGTTTTGCGGAATTTCAAAAGCCGAATTTTTAGAGGAAGAAGCCCCCCGCCTGGAAGCCTGGCTCCATAAAAACATGCATGGCGAAATGCAGTACATGGAAAACCATTTTGACAAACGCCTTGACCCGCGACTGCTGGTTGATGGGGCAAAATCGGTTATTTCATTAGGTATTAATTATTATACGGATAACCGGCAAGATGATCCCACTGCACCCAAAATATCAAAATATGCATATGGTATGGATTACCATACCGTTATAAAAGATAAATTAAGACAGCTTTTACAGATCATTAATGAAAAAATAGGCGAAGTTGGCGGCCGGGTATTTGTTGATTCGGCGCCGGTTTTGGATAAGGCCTGGGCCAGAAAAGCAGGCATGGGCTGGATAGGTAAAAACTCCAATCTACTAAATAAAAAAGCCGGTTCATTCTTTTTTTTGGCCGAGCTGATCATTGACCTGGAACTGGAGTATGATATAGCCCCCACAGCCGATCATTGCGGCACCTGCACTAATTGTATTGACGCCTGCCCTACCGATGCCATTGTTGGCCCCTATGTGGTGGATGGCAGCCGCTGCATATCATACCTTACCATTGAACTCAAGAACGAGRTACCGCAGGAGTTTAAAGGAAAAATGGACAACTGGATGTTTGGCTGTGATATTTGCCAGGATGTATGCCCCTGGAACCGTTTTTCGGTATTAAATACGGAGCCGGCCTTTAGCCCCCACCCTGAACTGCTTGGCCTTAAAGCTAATGACTGGCAGGAAATTACCCAGGATGTTTTTCAAAAGGTGTTTAAAAACTCAGCCGTAAAACGCACCAAATTTACTGGCCTCAGGCGTAATATTGAGTTTTTAAGTGATAAAAGTTAACAGCATAAAAAAAGGAATTGTATAGCTACAACTCCTTTCCTGATTCTTGTTTCTTATCTCTTGTTTCTAAAAAAACTATCCTTTCTTAAACTTCAAAGCCAACTGCTGCAGCATATCGTCATTAACGGGCTGAGCCGGTTCATCCTTCTTTTTAAAAGGCTTGGGCGGATATTGTGTTTTAGTATGGTCTTGTTTGGTAAATTCCTTTTTAGGGTAATCAGTTTTTGGCGCTTCGGGCTTTGGTGCCTGCTCTGCCGGTTTTGGCTGTGCCGCGGCTTTAGCCTGGCGCTCGGCAGTCTTTTTAGCATTCCAACGGTGATATATCTCTTCAAGCTTGCGTTTGGTATACAACGGAAAATCGCCCTGCATCATCCAGGAGTAGTAGCTTGGCTCCACGTTAAATACATCCTCAACGCGTTTGCCTTTATGTTTACCAAAATTTATCAGCTCTTCGCCCTGTTCATTATAAACCATGCGACCGGCAAAATCAACAGGTTTGCTCAGATTGGTAAACTTATGCAATGCTTCAACATCGTTAACTACAGGTATGGTGATGTTGCCTTTTTTATCTTCCCACTCCATATTCTCGTAACGGGCAACCTGGGCCAGCAAAACTTCCATAGTGGCCCGGGTATCAGCCTCGGCCGAGTGGGCATTCTCTATTTTTTTATCGCAGTAAAACTGGTAAGCGGCTTTTAAGGTACGCTGTTCCATCTGGTGAAATATATTTTGTACATCTACAAAATGACGCGCATCCAGGCTAAATGACACCCCGGCGCGCAAAAACTCCTCCATCAGCATGGGTATATCAAATTTATTGGAGTTGTAACCTGCCAGGTCACTTTCACCAATAAACTCGGCTATAGCTTGCCCTAAGGCGTTAAACTGCAGCTCATCTTTTATATGCTCATCATAAATACCATGTACCATTGATGATTCAATAGGGATAGGCATACCGGGATTAACGCGCCAGGTTTTTACTTCCTCACTGCCATCAGGATGTAACTTAATAACAGATATTTCAACTATCCGGTCGGCACCTATATTAGTGCCGGTGGTTTCAAGGTCGAAAAAAGCCAGTGGGCGTTTTAAATTTAATTTCATTTTAAAAGTATCAATAGTAGATAGTACAAAGGTCGCAAATGTCTTAAAAAGAATCAGCAGAATAAATTTTTTAATTTATTTAATATGATCATTTTATTATTAATTTAATACCATCCTAATTTATCACAATATTTCATGAAAAAACTATTGTTTATTATTTTAATATCTATTGGTACTCAAAACCTTGTAATTGCGCAGGACTTTAAAGAAGGCTATGTGCAGGAAGATCTGGATATGAAGAAGTACGACAAAGATACCGCTGCCCATGCTGTATTTTTAAATGAGTTTGGCAATTCCAGGATCGATGTAACAGGCGATGACCATATCAGACTGATATATGATTACCACGCCAAAATAAAAATATTTGACAATAAAGGCTTTGCCAACGGTACTATTGAAATACCGGTTCATAATGGCGATGAAGTAGCAGAAGAGGTTACCGACATCACCGGCACCACCTATTACAAGGACGATAATGGCTTTGTGCAAAAGATGGACCTTGACCCTAAAAAAGTATTTAAGGTTAAAGATTATAAATATGGCAGCACTATAAAGTTTGCCCTGCCGGGTTTACGCAATGGCTGCGTTATTGAGTTCAGGTACAAACTTACCTCGCCTTATTGGGATAGCTTTCGCCGCTGGGAATTTCAGGGTGAAGTACCAAAGGTTTACTCGCAGTACGAGGTGCATATTCCCGGTTTTTGGACATTCAATGCATCGTTACGGGGCGGTTTAAAACTTTCTAAAACCAGTTCAGAACTGGAGCGCGAATGCTTTACATCGCATGGCTCAAAAAGCGATTGCTCACATATTGTTTATGCCATGAAGGATATACCGGCGTTTGTGGAAGAGGATTATATGACCTCGCCCAAGAACTTTTTATCGGCCATATATTTTGAGCTTGTGGAATGGACAAACCCATATACCTCTGTTAAAACCGTAGTAAGCAAGGAGTGGAAAGATATTGACCGGCAATTAAAAATAGCTGATGAATTTGGCTCCCAGTTAAAGCGGAAAGACCTGATGAAGGAACGCACAGCATCGGTAATAGCCGGTAAAACTGATGAACTGGACAAAGCCAAAGCTATTTACGCCTATCTGCAAAAATGGTATAAATGGAATGATTATATAGGCATATATAGTTCAGATGGCATTAAAAAAGCGATGGATGCCCATACCGGGAGCATTGGCGATATTAACCTTACCCTGGTTACCGCGTTAAATGCAGTCGGCATAAGCACCGAAGCAGTGGTGTTATCAACCCGCGATCATGGAATGGTGAACACCCTTTACCCCGTGTTGAGTGATTTTAATTATGTAATAGCCAAAGCCAATATTGCCGGCAAAACCTATCTGCTTGATGCTACGGATCCGCTGTTATCATTTGGTTTGCTGCCGCTCAAATGCCTTAATGATAAGGGCCGGGTAATAAGTCTTGATAAACCATCATACTGGATTGAGTTAAATTCACTGCAAAAAACCAGTAATATCAGTTCGCTTGACCTCACGCTGCTCGATAACGGAAAAATAAAAGGCACTATCAGTAATTTTTATACCGGCTATGATGCTTACCTAAAACGCAAAGCCATTAAAAAATTCAACTCGGTTGATGAGTATGTGGAAGATCTGGATGGAAAATTACCCAAATTGAAGATCCTGAAATCAGATATTAGCAACCTGGATAGCCTTAATCAGCCCCTGGGCGAAGTATTTGAAGTAGAAATTGATGCTTTTGACAACATGAACCATAATCACCTGGTATTTAATCCGTTTTTATGGGAAAAAAGGACCAGCAATCCATTTAAACTGGCCGAGCGTGATTATCCTGTTGACTGGGGCATGGCATCAGACACCCGGTTGGTTCTTAACATGCACCTGCCCGCGCAATATACCATTGAAACCCCGCCACAGGTGGTGGCATTTTCCATGCCCAACAACGGCGGTATGTTTGCTACCAGTTTTGATAGCCAGGGCGATGCATTTACCTTCTCAAACATAACCAGGTTCACCAAAGCTATTTATAACCCCGAGGAATACCCCTACCTTAAAGAATTATATAACAAGATCATTCTGACAGAAAAAACCGATATGGTTTTCAAGAAAAAATAATGAGAGCATTTTTAGTACTATTTTCTATACTGATCATCAGCGTAAATGCAAGCGCGCAAGACAATTATGATGTGTCCCTCATATCTAAAGATCTGCTGCCTTATGCAAGCGCTGTGGTGCGCAATAAAGAAGTAAGCGTGGAGGTAAAAGACCTGAATAACACCACTTACCGCATAAAAACAGCCATTACCATTTTAAACAAAAATGGTAATGATATTGCGCACATTGTAGTTTGGCACAATAAAAGCAATATCATAAAAAGTATTAAAGGAACAGTTTATAACCAGTTTGGAAAATTAACCGGCAAATTTTCTGAACACGATTTTGAGGATGTAAACTCCGGCAATGATTTTTCGTTATTTGAGGATTCAAAGGTAAAACATTATAACCCTGCGGTAACTGATTATCCTTATACCATTGCCTACGAATATGAAGTAAAATCAAAGCAATCCCTCAATTTTGATGACTGGGAACCTAATTCAACCACAGGATTGGCAGTTGAAAAAAGCTCTTATACTTTTAGCTGTAAGCCCGATTTTAATATCAGGTACAAGGAGTTCAACATTCCGGGTAAGGTAATTATAGGTACCGATAAACAGGGCCTTAAAACCTATACCTGGCAGGTAAGTAATTTAAAGGCCGTTAGGGACGAGCCTTACAGCCCCAATCATGATAAATATTTGACCAGGGTTAAAATTGCGCCCGAGAAATTTAGCTATGAAGGTATAACCGGCTCATTCACCAATTGGAAAGAGCTGGGCAAGTGGGAGTATGATAAACTGCTGGCCAGCCGTTTAAAGGTATCAGACGTTACCGCATCCCATATGAAGGAGCTCACCGCGGGCATTACTGATCCTAAACTGAAGGCCAAAAAGATATATGAATATATGCAGGGTAAAACCCATTATATAAGTGTACAAATTGGTATTGGCGGATACCAGCCATTTTTAGCTGCTGATGTTGACCAGCAAAACTATGGCGACTGCAAAGCTTTGGTAAACTATACACAGGCCCTTTTAAAAACCGTCAATATTGATTCATATTATTGTGTTGTGCAGGCAGGCAGCCGTAAGGTGAGCATGCTCAGCGATTTTGCAAGCATGGATCAGGGTAACCACATTATTTTGTGTCTCCCCTTTAAAAACGACACCACTTTTTTGGAATGTACCAGCCAGAAAATGCCTTTCGGTTTTTTAAGTGACTTTACCGACGACCGTACCGTACTGGCTTGTACCCCCGAAGGCGGTAAGCTAATACATACACCTAAATATACAGCTCAAAACAATCTGCAGCAGCGTAAAGCCACTTTTGTTATAAACGCCGACGGCGAATTATCCGGCGATATGCTGACCTCCTTCAAAGGAACACAATATGACACCCGCGAAGGCATTATTGAAGAAGCGCCTAAGGAACAAATAAAGAGCCTGAAAAAAGAATACGTTATAAATAACCTGGATATTGAAAAAGCAGAATTTAAACAGGATAAAAGCCTGCAACCCATAACCACCGAGCATGTAAAACTTTATGCCCGTGATTATGGCTCAGTAAACGAGGGCAAACTTTATTTTCTGACGAATGCTACCAACAGGATGACCAATGTACCGCGTGAGATAAGGAACCGGCATAACGATGTGTATATTAACAGGGGCTATACTGATGAAGACGAGATCAGTTATACCCTGCCCGCAGGTTATCATATAGACTTAAAACCAACTGATGTGTCGATTGATAAACCTTTCGGGAAATTTCATGCTACCATCGCTATAAAAGGTAATGAACTGGTTTATAAACGCCGGCTACAAGTATTTGACGGGACCTATAATAAAGATATTTACCAGGACCTTGTTGATTTTTACCAGGCTGTTGTTGAAAGTGATGATAACAATGTTACCCTGGTTAAAGGTAACTAAATATCACGATGCCCAGTATAATACCTATCACCATAACAAGGTAAAGCAAAATTTCGTTACCGGCAAAACGCTTATATTTAGTCCAGAATGAGTATTGTTCTTTTTGATCAGACATGATGCTGCAAAATTAATTAAAATTATTTGCACTGAATATTTATGAAAAAGAAGAGATAAAATCACTTCCCGGCACTAACATCGGTAGTAGTATCCGTAACAATTGATCCGGCCCGGGAGAAGTATTTATACATGGAAGGATCCCGCAAGCGTACAATGATCACCCCCCGCCTTGAACTGGCATGAACCACATATCCATTTTGAAGATACACACCTACGTGACTGAATTGCTTACCATCAAAATCAAAGAAAACCAGATCACCCTCTTTCAGGTCCTCTTCATATTTACGCTTAATTACAGTGATCTGCTTACTCGTCATACGGGGAATGGTAATGCCATAAACCTGTTGCTCCAATAAAAAGACAAGTCCTGAACAATCCACTCCATCTTTATCTAAACCACCAAATTTATAGGGCGTACCCATCCACTGGTCAATAAAAGCATACAGGCGACCGTTTTCAATATCACTCCTGTCCACACCCATAATTTGCGAATATTTATCGGCCATTTCTATCTGGGGCTTCACTATCTCGCCCGGTTGCCCCTTCATCGCCGCTTTACGCGAATGGCACGAGGTTAACACCAGGGGCACAAAAAATAATGCGAACAGGTAAAACAGGCTGCGATGCTTAGTCATACAGTAAAATTATATTTAAACAGTAAGTATTTGATAGGGATGTTTTTAACATATTAACATAGGGGCGAATGTGCAGATATGCAGATTTCGGATGTGCAGATAAAATAAGCTCACCTCTGATTGTCATCCTGAGGAACGAAGGATCTATTCGCCACCCTGCCTATCGCATAATAGATACTTCACTGCGCTCAGCATGACAAATTAAAAACTCCCCCTTCAGGGGAATGGAGCTCCCAAATATTTCCCAAACCAGTCAATATAACGCTGTGCCCTATCAACCTGGTAGCTTGGAACCGTCAGCATATGGTACTGGCCGGGGTATAACACCAATTGAGCAGGTATTCCCTGCGATTTAAGTGCTTCATACATTTGCTCGCCCCCTCCGGTTGGCACATTAAAATCCTTTAACCCCGACATGAAAAGCGTTGGTGTTTTGATCTTATCGGCATGAAAAAACGGGTAGGAAAGTTTGATGTATTTCTCCGCGTTTTTCCAGGGAAAGCCTAACTCATTATCATATTGTACCACCCATTGGTCGCTGCCATAAATAGCCAGTTGCAATGCGCTGCCGGCCCCGCTTGCCGCCGCTTTAAAGCGTGTATCAGTAGCTATGGTATAATTGGTTAATATACCGCCGTAGCTCCAGCCGCCAATACCCAAACGGGCAGGATCGGCAATGCCCAATTTTACCAGTTCATCAACTGCGCCAAGCAAATCTTTTACCTCTTTATTACCCCAATCGGCATAAATGGCTTTGGTATATTCAATTCCGCGACCAGTACTGCCGCGATAGTTAACTGCCGCTACTGCGTAACCTGCGCTTGCCAAGACCTGTCTTGTAGCATCAAACTCAAACTCGTCCTGATCAGTTGGGCCGCCATGTATGTATAAAATAAAAGGCAGCTTTTTAGTAACAACACTATCGGGCGTATAAACGATGCCCGATACCAGCGTACCATCGTTACTGAACGATTGAAAACCTTTTACATAAGCCAGCTTAACTGTGCTCAACCATTTATCCTGATGAAAAGTAAGCCTGCGTATTTTGCCATTTTCAATAGCCACCAGCTCATGGGGCAGGTGCGGATTGGTCATTTTAGCTATCCAGTTACCCGGCGAATGAGCTATAAGGTTTTCAAAACTGCACTGTGTACCTTTATTAATCACCGTAGCTTTGCGCAACAGCAAATTGTACTGTGCTATATAACGGATCCGGTCGTTACTTACCAGGTAAGCTATGTTCTTACTATCCTTGCTCCAGGCATGGTTGCTCACCGGCCTGTCAAGCTGCGCGGTAAGTATTTTGTTATTTTTTCCATCGGCATCTATGAGGCATAACACATCGTGCTGATAAATAAAATAATCAGCATCGCTTGTCGACCGCAGGTAGGCAATATGTTTACCATCAGGGCTCCATAGCGGCTCAATGTCATGGCCGGTAAAGGTGGTTAGTTGTTTAATTTCACCGCCGCTTTTGGCCTCTACCGTAAAAATATCTGTATTTTCATTTTTATCAGGATCAGTGGTGTGATTACTTACGTAAGCAATGGTTTTACCATCAGGGCTCCATACAGGCGATTCATCGTCCATATTGCCTTTGGTTAAGGTATCCAGCTTTTTAGTGTCCACATCATATACATACAAATGCGCGTGTAAATGCTGCAGGTAACCTTCAATATCCTGCTTAAAATGGTATCGGTCAACTTTTATAGGCGGGGGTGTTTTGGGTTGTGGTTTACCTTTATTTACGGGATCTTTTATAATAAGGGCCAGTTTTTTACTATCCGGCGACCATACATAATCCTCCAACTCGCCTTTAATATCGGTCAGTTTCTTTCCTTCCCCGCCCCTGCGATCCATTAGCCAAACCTGACCGCCGGTCTTTGAATCCTTTTCAGATAAATAAGATAGGTATTTACCATCCGGCGTCCATTTTGGTGTCGAAGCGGGATCGGTTCCCTGCGTGAGCTCTATTGATTGTTTGCCATCATAACTTTGCATCCACAGGTGCGATACCCGCTTATCCTTAGCCGAGTCGACCTCCGATAAACTATAGGCTATCCATTTCCCATCCGGCGAAAGCTGTGGATCATCAAGTGTGGGGATATGAAGAAAATCAGATGGTTTAAACGGTCTTTTAACCGTTTGCGCAGTTGCTGTTCCGCAAATGCCAACCATAATAAATAACAGTATTTTTTTATTCATAAATATCAAATTCAAAAACTCCCCTTCAGGAGCATGAGGGCTATTTCAAGTATTTATTATACCATTCCACATAGCGTTGCAACCTGTCAACCTGGTAACTTGGCTTGGAAATTCCGTGAAACTGGTTAGGATATAAGATCAGTTCGGCAGGGACACCCTGCGATTTGAGCGCCTGGTACATCTGCTCGCTCCCAATCGTAGGAACGTTAAAATCCCTCAACCCCGACATAAACAACACAGGTGTTTTTATTTTATCGGCGTGGAAAAACGGGTACGATATCTGGATCCATTTATCAGCATTTTTCCAGGGGACGCCAATTTCATTTTCGTACTGCAGTACATATTGGTCGCTGCCATATACTGAAAGTTGCAAGGCGCTGCCAGCGCCACTTGCGGCGGCTTTAAAGCGGGTATCTGATGCTATGGTATAATCAGTTAAAATACCGCCATAGCTCCAGCCACCAATACCCAAATGATCAGGATCAGCAATCCCCATTTTTTCCAGATGGTCAACCGCGCCTAACAGGTCTTTTACTTCTTTATTACCCCAATCGGCATATATGGCTTTACAATAATCCAGTCCCCTGCCGTTACTGCCCCTGTAATTTACACCCGCAACAGCATAACCGGCAGCGGCCAGCGTTTGCCTTGTGGCATCAAAGGTATATTCGTCCTGCCCTACCGGGCCCCCGTGTATGAATAATATCAATGGCCATTTTTTCCCGGGGATGCTATCAGGGGTGAACAGTATCCCTGAAACCTCAGCGCCATCAACACTCCGGGACTGAAAACCCGATACCTGCGCTAATTTCACCGTATTTAACCAGGCCTCGTGATGAAAAGTAAGGCGGCGAAGTTTATCTCCCTCTAAAGCAAACAATTCTGCGGGGGTATAAGGATCGCTTTTTAAAACAACCCAGTTACCGGAGGCATTTGTGTTCACATCAGTTATACCAAACATGCCTTTACTGATGGTTGATATTTTCCCATTGTTGATATTAATGCCAGCCAAATACTTTTGGCGGTCATCGGTTACTATAAATGATATATTTTTGTTATCCTTTGCCCAAACCTGGTCAGACACCGGTCGGTCAAGCTGCTGGGTTAAAATCCTGCTGTTTGAGCCAACGGCATCCATGATGCATAACATATTCTGATCATACATCATATAATCAGCATCGCTTGTACTGCGTAGGTATGAAATATACCGGCCGTCAAGACTCCATTGCGGGTTAGCATCGCGGCCTTTCCAGGTGGTTAGTTGCAGCATGGTAGCATTTGGCCGGGCATCAATGGTAAAAATATCTTTATTCTGGTTTTTATCCGGATCAACCGTACGGTTACTTACAAAAGCGATGGTCTTGCTATCCGGCGACCATACAGGTGAGTTTTCGTCTTTATCGCCCCTGGTTAGGGTATCCAGCTTTTTGGTATTTACGTCAACCAGGTATAAATGATCATGTAACTGTTGCAGGTAGCCTTCTATATCCTGCTTAAAATGATAGCGATCAATTACAATGGGTTTAGGTGTCTTAGGTTCCTCCTTACCTTTATTCGCAGGATCGCCTATCACCAAAACCAGCTTCTTACTATCCGGCGACCATGCATATTCGCTTAGATCACCTTTAATATCCGTTAGCTTATTTCCTTCGCCCCCTCTGCGGTCAATAAGCCAAAGTTGTGAGCCGGTTTTTGAATCGCGCGAGGAAAGGAAAGCCAGGTATTTACCATCAGGGCTCCACCTGGGCGATGAAGCTGCTTCTGATCCATGTGTTAATTCAATTGATTCTTTCCCGTCCCAGCTTTGCATCCACAGGTGTGATACCCGCCCGTCTTTAGCGGTATCTACTGTTGATACACTGTAGGCAACCCACTTACCATCGGGCGAAAGCTGCGGGTCACTTACTGAAGGGATACGATAAAAATCGATTGGCTTCAATGGCTTTTTATCCTGCTGGGCAGCTACATAACAGGAAATAGATAAGGCAATAAGGGACAGTATGGTTCTTTTCATTGTAGTATAAAAAGTATATAGGGTGGTAATTTAACAATTATGCTACATACTTTCGTAATGCAGGAATTTGTAGTTAAAAAATTACGTTGAAAAAAGCAAAAAGCTTAAGGCTGAAAGCGATAGAAATAGTTTAGATAATTTATCCACTTGCCAGCATAGTGACGAAGCGATACAATTGCCTTCTCACATTTAGATTGAGTACTCATTACAGACCCAAAGGTGTTGGGAAGATCATAATCTCCGCACGTATTCCCTCCCCACGGGAGGGGTGCGGTTGGTTTGTGCGCAAAAGCAGGGAGGGGTTTCTACGCGCGATTAAACCTGTAATACTCAATAAACCCCTACCTCCCCTTCCCCAAGGAAGGAATCGCACTATCCCCTCCTTTTTAATCTTTCCAACACCTTCAGTCTGGGACGAGCACAAGATTGATTAGCAATTGAAATCATGATAATCCCTTAATCGTAAAAATCCCGGTTCAGACAATATTATATCACCCCCRCCTTTTCCAATTCAACCTGCATTTGCTGTTGGATACTTTGCGCTTCGGCGCGGGCAGCATCGGCAAAGTCCTTGCCATTACTGGCGTAGATGATGGAACGTGATGCATTAACTATAAGGCCACAATCTTTGGTGATACCATAACGGCATACTTCTTCCAGATTACCACCCTGCGCACCTACTCCAGGCACCAGTAAAAAATTATCAGGCGCGTATTTGCGGATGTTGGTAAATTCGGTGCTTTTGGTAGCGCCAACTACATACATGATCCTATCGGCGCCGGCCCACGTATTGGCCTTTTGTATCACAGTTTCGTACAAATAGCCATCGCCGGTTTGCAGGTATTGAAAATCCTTACTGCCCACAGACGAAGTAAGCGCCAGCAGGATGATCCATTTGCCCTCATAAGCCAGGTAAGGTGTAACACTGTCCTGCCCCATATAAGGCGTAATGGTTATAGCATCAAAGCTCATACCCGATGCATTTTCATCAAAAAAGGCTTTGGCATATTTATCGGAGGTGTTGCCGATATCGCCCCTTTTGGCATCAATAATGTTTAAAGTATCGGCAGGTAAATATTTCCAGGTATTAATAAGGCTTTGCAAACCTTTTACTCCCCGTGCTTCATAAAATGCAGCATTGGGCTTATAGGATATGCAAAGATCTTTGGTGGCATCAATGATCCTTTTATTAAATTCAAGTATAGGATCAGGGTATTCTTTTAAAAATTCAGGGATCTTATCAATATCGGTGTCCAGACCAACACATAAAAAAGATTTTTTTTGTTTGATCTGTTCAATTAGCTGCGCACGTGAAATCATTAATTTTTGATATTTTAAATGTCAAAAAAACTAAAAATTTAGCTTAAGTACGGCCTTTTAGCAGATATTTATTTAATTAATTTGAAATTAAAAATTATTTGTTTACAATTGCAACGTTTTCCTTTGAATTTTTCTTGCACTAAAGAAACAATTTAAAACCCCACGTTATTTATTACTTTAATATTTACCTGGATTTGGATGTTTACTTATACAAAGTTTCAAGATCAATTTCTTTAAAATAATACTCCGTGCGTAACCACTTAACAGCTTAAAATTTGCATAGAGACTTTATTACCGTCAGAAAACAAATTACATATTAAAAATCCCTTTGAACTATAATTCATATCATGTCTGATAAAATAGAATTGAACGACAAACTCGTTTCTGAGTTGCGCGAAATTGCAAAAAATTTAGGTATTGCTGAAGCTGACGAACTCAGAAAAGCACAGCTAATAGCCCGCATAGTTGAACAACAACAGCTTATTGAAGCTGCCCGTGCCCAGCAAAACATTGTTGAGTCTAACTATACCCCTGTTACTCCTGTTGAAACAGTTGAAGCAGTTGACAAAACACGTAAAAGAACCCGTGTATTAAAACCAAAAAACCAACCCCGCGTTGAAGTGCCTTTAGATGATACAAACTTGTTTGATCTGCAGGACGAAGAAACCCCGGCCGATGAGGCTGAAAATGAAACGCCTGAGGTTGCAGCCGAAGCAAGTGAGGCTGCCCCGGTAGCACAAGCTGGCGAAACAGCTCCAAGAACTGAGGAACCATCGACAGAGACCCGCGCTCAAAAATTTGACAGGCGCACCAATGGTCAAAATCAACAAAAAAACCAGGAACCGGCTATTAACCTTGATTTTGACAACGTAATTGTAAACGAAGGCGTATTGGAAATTATGCCTGATGGTTACGGTTTTTTACGTTCGTCAGACTATAATTACCTTACCTCGCCCGATGATATTTATGTATCACAATCGCAGATAAAATTATTCGGCCTTAAAACCGGCGATACCGTTCGCGGTAGTATCCGCCCGCCAAAAGAAGGCGAAAAATATTTCCCACTGGTACGTGTGGAGGCTATTAATGGCCGTATACCTGCCGAAGTACGTGACCGTGTTCCTTTTGACCACTTAACGCCGCTTTTCCCGTCAGAAAAATTAAGCCTGTTTACAGATGCCGGTAATTATTCAACCCGTATCATGGATCTTTTTTCGCCAATTGGTAAAGGTCAGCGTGGTTTAATTGTAGCCCAGCCAAAAACAGGTAAAACCATGTTGTTAAAGGATGTGGCCAACGCCATAGCCCGCAACCACCCCGAAGTATACCTTATTATATTACTGATTGACGAGCGCCCTGAAGAGGTAACCGATATGGCCCGCAGCGTACGTGCCGAAGTAGTATCATCAACCTTTGATGAGCCTGCTGAGCGTCACGTAAAAATTGCCAACATTGTTTTAGAGAAAGCTAAACGTATGGTGGAGTGTGGTCATGATGTAGTGATCCTTTTGGATTCTATAACCCGCCTGGCACGTGCCTATAATACAGTTGCGCCGGCATCAGGCAAAATATTATCAGGTGGTGTTGATGCCAACGCATTGCACAAACCAAAACGCTTTTTTGGTGCTGCCCGTAACATTGAAGATGGTGGTTCATTAACCATTATAGCTACAGCGTTAACTGAAACCGGCTCAAAAATGGATGAGGTTATTTTTGAAGAGTTTAAAGGTACCGGTAACATGGAGTTACAGCTTGACCGTAAACTTTCAAACAAACGTATATTCCCGGCTATTGATATTACCGCGTCAAGTACCCGCCGTGATGACCTGTTGCTTGACCGTGACACATTGCAACGTATCTGGATATTGCGCAATCACTTAGCCGACATGAATTCGCAGGAATCAATGGAGTTTTTACAGGCCCAAATAAAAGGCACAAAAACTAACGAAGAATTTCTGATTTCGATGAATTCGTAATATTTTAGCATTTATGAAGTTATAGATAAGATGAGTATCGAGTAATTAGTATCAAGTATCAAGACAGTTTCCCAACCGGCGATAACTATCTTCAAAAAATCTTGATACTTGATACTAACTACTTGATACTTGATTCACTATATAAATTTTTATCTGTAACTTCATAAATAGTTAATAAAATCCTGATAACTTCATAGCCGAAATGAAGAAGCGCGTTAAGAAACATCTCCCCAATGCCATTACTTGTGCCAACCTGTTCAGCGGCTGTATAGGGATCGTATTTGCATTTCAGGACAACCTGCTGGTTGCATCATATGCTATTTTTCTGGCCGCTATTTTTGATTTTTTTGATGGCTTTGCTTCAAGGGTGCTTAACTCCTATTCATTTATAGGTAAGGATCTGGATTCACTTGCCGATATGGTAAGCTTTGGTTTTTTACCATCGGCCATATTATATGAGCTATACTTAAAAGCGCCGCAAATTGACCACATAAGCCCTTATTTGTGTTATATAGCATTTTCAATAACGGTATTTTCGGCTTTACGCCTGGCCAAATTCAACAATGACACCCGCCAGTCTGATAGTTTTATTGGCCTGCCAACACCAGCCAATGCTATATTCATAGCTTCGCTTCCATTAATTATTCAGCAATACGAAGTTTTAGCCCGCTACATTCTAAATCCTTATTTATTAACGGGTTTAATTATAGTGATGTGTATTTTGCTGGTATCTGAAATACCGCTTATGTCGCTTAAATTCAAGAACCGCGATTTTAATAAAAACATTTTCCGCTATTTACTGCTGTTGTTTTCGGCAATACTGATTCTATTTTTTAAATTTGTGGCAGTTCCGGTGGTTATATTTATATACATCACCTTATCTTTAATTCAATTTAAAATCACAAATGACAAAGTACCAGGCTGAAATTGACGTAATGCCCAAAAAAGAAATACTTGACCCTCAGGGAAAAGCAGTAACCGGAAGCATGAAAAACCTTGGTTTAGCCGAAATACAAAATGTGCGCATAGGCAAACATATCACGCTTGAAATTGAGGCTGATAACGCCGAAACAGCACACACCAAAGTGGAGCAAGCCTGCAAAAACCTATTAGCTAACCTGATCATGGAAAGCTATACTTTTAAAATACAGGAAGTAGCTTAAAGCTGAAAGCCGAAGGCTTAAAGCTCAAAGCTTAAATCTCCATAAATAGTTAGAGGCAATCAATCTGTTTGCCTCTAACTATTTATGCCCCCTATAATTAAATTGATTTTTTACATTATTTGCTTTAAGCTTTATGCCTTCCGCTTATTTAAGCTTTAAGCTTTAAGCTTTCCGCCTTCGGCTTTCAGCTCTCCTACAAATCCGCTTCTTTCTCGTCCTTTATTTTTTTAAGGGTGATCAGGTTAGCATTAACAATTGCTTTTACCTGATTAAATTTTTCAAATATTTCAGCAGAGTTTGGAGCGTCTGCTTTACAGCCCAGTTCAACCTCTTGTATAGTTGCCTGGCTTATCGGCATACCAAAAAAACCAAGGTTAGGCTTTAATTTGTGCGAAGTTTTCGAGGCAGTGTCCCAGTCACCATTAGCCAGGGCATCACCAATAATAGCAATTAACTCTGGAGTTTGCTCCAGGAACAAACCTATTGATTCTATAATAAACTCATTACTGCCATCGGCAATTTCATATAAAAAGGAAAGATCAAGGTCTTGATCGGGCGAAATATCTGACATATTTATTGAGCGTTGATTACGTGAGTGGTTGATTAAGTTGAGTAAATGGTATCATCAGCTAAACAAAATTGTAAATTTTAATAGCTACTCACCCAATCAACCACTCACTAAAACATAAATTTATACTTTTTTTACAATCAAGTTGTCTTTAAGTTCATTTTTAAGCTGTAAAATATTTTTACTCAACACCGGGTGAACAAAGTCGGCAGCTATTTCGGCAAGGGGTTCCAGTGTAAATCGTCGTTTATGTAATTCGGGATGCGGCACCTGTAAATTGAGCTCATCAATAATGGCATCGCCATAAAACAAAATATCAATATCAATAATGCGCGAACCCCACTTTTCTTCGCGCTTGCGGCCCAAAAGATTTTCAATAGCCAATATTTTTTGAAGTACCACTTGCGCAGGGAGCAAAGTTTGCAGCATAAGTACCTGGTTAAGATAGTCTGGTGCATCGGTTTTACCCCATGATTGCGTTTCATATACCGATGATGCCTTTACCAGTGGGGCAATATCAGCCTCAATATGTTTAATTGCCTGTTTAAGAAACAATTTCCTATCGCCCAGGTTACTGYCTATGAGTAAAAAAATGTTATTCATGTTGTAACAAATATTATAGAAACGGCTCTTAACATTATCGGTATTGAATTACTAAGTTTGCATAGATATAAAGATTTATAACATTAATGAAACAATTCTTCAAATTCGTTCTGGCCTCTATAGTGGGGATACTGTTAGCCACTTTCATTTTAGTTATTATTGTAGCAGGGATAATATACGCCGCAAGCAGTGATAAAACCGTTGRAGTTGAACCCAATACCGTGCTGCATATGGCATTTACAACGCCAATAACCGAACGTACTCCCAATAATCCTTTGGCCGGATTAGGTTTTTTAGGATTGGATAAGGATAAATCAACCGGCCTTAATGATATACTGGCCAACATCAGGAAAGCAAAAGCCGATCCCGATATAAAAGGTATTTTCCTGGATGAAAGTTATATGACATCGGGCCAGGCTACTACCGAAGAGATCCGCAATGCTTTGATAGATTTTAAAAAATCAGGAAAGTTTGTTGTTGCTTACGCCGAGATATACACCCAGGGCTTTTATTACCTGGCATCAGTTGCCGATAAGGTGTATATTAACCCCAAGGGCATTTTTGAATTTCATGGATTTAGCTCCCAGATCACCTTTTTAAAGGGCGCACTTGATAAATTAGGCATTGAGGCGCAAATAATCAAAGTAGGCACCTACAAAAGCGCTGTTGAACCATTGATACTCACTAAAATGAGCGACGCCAACCGGATGCAGGTTACCTCCTACCTGGGCTCATTATATGATCATTATTTAACCGGCATCAGCAAAAGCCGTGGCATTAATAAAGATTCATTATTTAATTATGCCAACCAAATGCGCGTACAGATCCCTGAAGATGCGTTAAAATTAAAGCTGGTTGACGGCTTAAAATATAAGGACGAGATACTGGACGACCTGAAAAAACGTACCGGAACAAAACAAAAAAGCGACCTTAACAGCATTGAACTGGGCGAATATACCAAGAGCAGTACTGAAAAAGACACGCTTGATGATTCGTCGTCGTCCAAAAACCGTATAGCGATTGTTTACGCTTCGGGCGAAATTTCTGGGGGCGATGGAGATGATAATACCATAGGATCTGAAAGAATATCAAAAGCCTTGCGCAAAGTGCGGTTGGATAACAAAGTAAAAGCGGTTGTGCTGCGCGTAAATTCACCAGGTGGCAGTTCACTGGCTTCGGATGTGATATGGCGCGAGGTAATGCTTACCAAAAAAGTAAAACCTATTATTGTTTCTATGGGCGATGTTGCGGCATCAGGCGGTTATTATATAGCATGTGCTGCCGATTCCATTATTGCCCAGCCCAATACCATTACAGGCTCTATAGGTATTTTTGCCATACTGCCTAACATGCAAAAACTTTTTAATGATAAACTGGGTGTTACGTTCGATGGCGTAAAAACCGGAAAATATGCCGATCTGGGTGATATTAACAGACCCTTAACCCCCGATGAAAAGCTCATATTGCAAAATAATGTAAATCACGGGTACGACGATTTTACCAAAGCAGTTGCCCAAGGCAGGAAAAAAACACAAGCCTACATTAATAGTATAGGCCAGGGCCGGGTATGGACTGGTTCGCAGGCATTAAAAATTGGCCTGGTCGACCGTCTTGGTAATATTAATGATGCCATAGCATCGGCAGCAAAAAAGGCCAATATTAAGAGCTATAGCCTGGTAGCTTATCCAGAGCAAAAAAGTTTCCTTAACCAACTAAGCGGCGATGTAACTGTAGAAGCACGCACCCGCATGCTGAAATCTGAACTGGGTGATAGTTACAAGGTGTACGAACAAATTAAAGGTATAACACAAATGATGCGTACCCCGCAAACCCGCCTACCTTATGATATTGTGATTAAATAAGTTTTCCTATTATATTTTGATTGAAAAAGCTGCCTGTATGGGCGGTTTTTTTTATTTTTAGAGGGTGCGGTGATAATATCAGTCACTTGTTAAACATAATTTATTTCACTGTTAATTATGATAAAAATATCGAAGGACAATTTATTTTTTTGGCGCTATTTTTTTGGGGGCGGACTTATCATAACGCATGCTTGTTTTATTGTTTTTGTTTTTGCAATGAATTTTTGGTTGATGTATTTAATATATTTTTTCTTTGCTGTGATGCATTTTGTTGTCGCAAAAGTTTGGAGATATTTATTCATCGTTGATACATATATAAGCACCGATTTTAAAAAAATAATGTTTAAAAACACAAAAGATGAAATGATAGCGTTGAACTGTGATCTGATTAAAAAATGCTCTACCTATTTTGGTATAACTGATATAATTATTAATGATAACGGAAATGTATTGAAGTTTTATTTTATGGTAAACGCTAAAGAAAACCTGAAATATTTAGCCCCTGGTTATTCGTAATTTTAGGCTATCAATTTAATTGTGTCTTTTAAAACTTACGAAGTTTTTAAAACTTCGTAAGTTTAACAACGTTTAGAGTTAAGCATGGCACTTTCATTCTGTAAATTCATAAATTCTATAAATTCTGATTCAGACAAGTGCGTTAAGGATTGCAGCGGATACCTGCCCTGCGCCTAAGGCCTGCAGGCGTATGAGCGGAAAGCCTGACCCGCAGGGAAACGCCCAGGACTTAAAAATTCTAAATACTAAATCCTAAAATCTAAATACTAAAATCTAAATTCTAAACACTAAGCTCTAAATCAAAATTTAAAACGGTAACCTTTTATTTAAATCCACTAAACAGTCATCATCCGAAAATTATCATTAAAAAAACAAACCCGCCACAAAAGCCATCATTCCAATGGCTTTTTGTATTTTTACGGCCTCAATATCATTATGGAAAATAAACCCATAGCCCGCACACTTCGTTTACTATCGCAACTCATGGAATTGCATGAGGTTAATCCCTTTAAAATAAAGTCGATAGCTAATGCTGCTTTTAAGGTTGATAAGCTGCCCTTCCCTATTGCCGGTAAAACACTGGAGCAATTGGAAAAAGTTGATGGCATTGGTAAAAGTATTGCCTCCAAAATTATAGAGCTTTTTGAAAACGGTACCATTGCCGAGATGGACGATCTGCTGGCCACTACCCCGCCCGGCGTGGTAGAGATGATGGGCATTAAAGGTATAGGCGCTAAAAAGGTGGCCATTATTTGGCGCGAGTTGGGTATTGAAACCACAGGGGAACTTTTTTATGCCTGTAACGAGAACCGCCTGATCGAGGCCAAAGGTTTTGGCCTTAAAACCCAGGAAGAGATTCGTAAAGCTATTGAGTTTAGGATGGCCAGCAATGGCAAATTCCTTTTTGCCCAGGTTGAAAAAGAGGCCAAAGAGCTCATGGATGAGGTTAAAGCCATTTTCCCGGATGCTTTGAAACATTTTGCAGGTGAGTTTCGCAGGTTAAATGAAATCATTACCGAAATTGTGATCGTGTTGGGTAGTGTTAATCATGAAATTGCACACCAGGCTTTATTAAAATCCAACATTATCAGCAATGTTTCGCTAAATGAGAACCATATATCAGGCGAATTACCAAACGGCCTGTTGGTTGATATTATTTGCGTTGATAAGGCTGATTATTTTAGTGAACTGTTCCTGAACACAGGTACCGACGATCATGTTCAGGCGATATTGGAACGTATTAATACGCCCCTTGATCAGCCCGAGAGTGAAGAAATTATTTATAAAAAAGCCGGCCTGTCCTGGATGCAGCCCGAACTGCGCGAAGGCACCACCTTTATTGAAAAGGCCGAAAAGAATGAACTGCCAACCCTGATCATTACCCACGACCTTAAAGGCAGTTTGCATAACCACAGCACCTGGAGCGATGGTGTAAATACCGTGGAAGAAATGGCCCTGTACTGCCGCGATAATTTAAAACTGGAATACCTGGGCATGTGCGATCATAGCAAGAGCGCCTTTTATRCCAAAGGATTAAGCATTGAACGGGTATTACAGCAGCAGGAAGAAATAGACCATTTGAACAAAAAGCTGGATGGTTTTCATATATTTAAAGGAATCGAGTCGGATATTTTATATGATGGTTCGCTTGATTACCCGGAGGAGATCTTACAAAAGTTTGATTTTGTAGTAGCATCCGTGCATTCCATACTTAAAATGGATGAGGAAAAAGCTACGTCAAGGTTAATTACAGCTATTGAAAATCCGTATACCACTATACTTGGCCATCCTACCGGCCGGTTGTTGTTAAGCCGCAGCGGTTATCCCATCAATTATAAAAAGGTAATTGATGCCTGTGCTGCCAACAATGTGGTGATTGAAATTAATGCTAACCCATTAAGGCTTGATCTGGACTGGCGCTGGCACCAGTATGCGCTGGAAAAAGGTGTTTGGCTATCTATTAACCCCGATGCCCACCGTGTAGAGGGCTTTTTAGACATGCATTACGGCGTTTTAGCAGCCCGTAAAGGCGGCCTATATAAGGAAATGTGCCTTAACGCGTTATCGTTACAGGAAATTTCGAAAGTTTTTGAAAAAAAGAGGTCGGCAGTGAAGTAGATAAAGGACGGAAGGACAAAGGATCATTGACTTAATGATCTAATGACGAAAGACTTATTGACTAATGCCCCCAATACAAAGATATACATGATAGATAAAGTACGTTCTATACAATCGTCAAATAAAAAACCGGCTATATTGGTTATAGGCGATCTGATGATTGACCATTATATACTGGGCAATGCCAGCCGGTTATCGCCCGAAGCACCGGTACCCATCGTGAATGTAAAAAGCGAATCTGTTACGCTTGGTGGCGCGGGGAATGTGGTACAAAACTTGGTGGCATTAGGTGCACAGGTTACCGTGGCTGGTGTAATAGGCGACGATGTAGCCGGTAGCCAGATCATTGAAATACTGAGCAATGAAGGTGTAGAAACACATACCATTATTAAAGATAACACCCGCCCTACTACCGTTAAAACCCGGGTTTTAGCCGGTAGCCATCAACTGGTAAGGATAGACAGGGAAACCACCGCTACCGTATCAGATGATATTGCTGATGAACTGGTTAGTCACCTGAGTGGCTATATAGAAAAGGTGGATATGGTGATATTATCTGACTATAATAAGGGATTATTTTCGCCGGCGTTAACACAACGATTAATAATCGCGGCAAACAAGCAAGGCAAAAAAGTAATAATTGATCCTAAAGGATTAAATTATGAAAAATATAAAGGCGCCTACATTATAAAACCTAACCGTAAAGAACTGGCCGAAGCAGCTAAAACCGAGAAAATAGACTCGATTGAAAGCCTGAAACAGGCAGCAAAAGCTATTTTTGAGCAAACCGGAACTGAATACCTGGTAGTAACCTTATCAGAAGAGGGTATGGTAATATTAAGTGAGCTAACACACAAGATGTTACCCGTTAAAGCCACCGAGGTTTTTGATGTGACCGGCGCCGGTGATACCGTACTTGCTACTATCGCCTATTTTATAGCGGCAGGTTTAACTATTGAAGAAGCCTGTGAACTTGCAAACCATGCCGCCGCTATTGTAATACGCCAGGTAGGCAGTGCCACTACCACTATTGACGAAATAATTAATGATATAGAGAAGGGGTAAAAGGTTAAAGGCGAAAGGTTAAAGGTAAAACTGAAGGCTGAAAGCTAAAAGGTTAAAGGCGAAAGGTAAAACTGAAGGACAAAAGATAAAGGATAAAAGACGTAAAATTTAAAAGTTAGCACGTACATCCCGAACCTCACAACACGAAACACGAACCTCAAAAGAACATGGTTTTAGACGCACTTAAAGATCATCAACGCACTATACAGCTGGTAATTGATACCCTGGTTGGGGATATTGAAAAAGCCTGCGGGTTAATGACCACAACATTAAAAAACGGTAACAAAGTTTTGTTTGCCGGTAACGGCGGCAGCGCTGCCGATGCCCAGCACCTGGCGGCCGAACTAACAGGCAGGTTTGTAAAGGAGCGAAAAGCGTTTCCGGGTATAGCGTTAACCGTTGATACTTCGGCACTTACGGCTATTGCTAACGACTATCATTTCGACAGGGTATTTTCGCGCCAGGTAGAGGCATTCGCGCGGCCGGGTGATCTGTTTATCGGTATATCAACCAGCGGAAATAGCCAGAGTATTTTGAATGCTTTTGAAACTGCAACCCAGTTTGGCTGTAAAACGCTGGGATTATCGGGCCGGGATGGTGGTAAAATGAACGGAATTTGCGATCTGAACATCATCGTACCTTCAAATACTACAGCACGTATACAGGAAATGCATATACTGATTGGGCATATTATGTGCCAGGCAGTTGATGATTTATTTGATTAATCTATATAAAAAAAGACGCATGTGATGCGTCTCTACAAATAAAAGAATATGAGAATCGACCTCGAAAAAATACTTACTGATAAAATAACCGACCTACCATCGCTTAAAAAACAGTTGCAAAGCTGGCAAAGTGAAGGCAAAAAAGTTGTTTTTACCAATGGCGTATTTGATCTGCTGCATATTGGCCACATCACTTACCTGGCCAAAGCGGCCGAACTTGGCGATAAGCTCATCATCGGCTTAAATGCCGATAGTTCGGTTAAACGCATAAAAGGCGAAAGCCGGCCGGTAAATGACCAGAGCAGCAGGGCCGCTATATTGGCCGCCTTATTTTTTGTAGATGCTATAGTGGTTTTTGAAGAAGATACACCGCAGCACTTGATCAGTACCTTATTACCCGACATATTGGTAAAGGGTGCAGATTATTCGGTAGAAAATATTGTAGGCGCAAAGGAAGTGATAGCAAATGGCGGCGAGGTGAAAACAATTAATTTTGTGGAAGGGTATTCGTCAACTTCCATAATTGAAAAGATCAGGAACCAAATTACCTGATAAGGCAAAAAAATGAAGATACTGGTGATCCGCTTTAGCTCGATGGGCKATATTATTTATACCACGCCTGTTGTACGCTGCCTAAAAAAGCAAATACCCGGAGCCGAAGTTCATTTTTTAACCAAACCCGCCTTTAAATATATATACGATAACAATCCTTATGTTGATAAGCTACTGTTGTTAAAATCAACATTATCAGCAACCATTCAGGAAATAAAGGCAGAGCAATACGATTATATTATCGATCTGCACAACAACCTTCGTACCGCTATCATCAAGCTGCGCACAGGCATCCGGTCATCAACCTATCAAAAACAACCGCTAAAAAAGTGGCTTAGCTTAAAGTTTAAACTAAAGCTGATACCCCCCATTCACCTGGTTGACCGTTACCTCAAAACTGTTAAATTTTTAGGTGTGGTTAATGACGGCCAGCCTATTGACTACTATATAAAAGCAGAGCACCAGTTAAACAACTTGCTGCCCCCCACGCATCAAAAGGCATATGTCGCCTTTGTAATTGGAGCCACTCATTTTACCAAAAGAATGCCTAATGACAAGATTATCAGCATTTGCCGGCAGCTTAATAGCCCGGTGGTACTGCTGGGTGGCAATGATGTTAAGGCCAATGCCGATATTATTGCCGGAGCAATTGGCACACCTGTTTATAATGCATGTGGTATTACATCACTTGATGAATCGGTGTACCTGGTATCGCAGGCTAAAATTATCATTGGTTTTGATACCGGCCTAACCCATATTGCCGAAGCATTTAATAAACCCATTGTATCAATTTGGGGTGGTACCGTACCCGATTTGCTGGGCGTACAACCCTACATGGTTAAAGATGTTTTGGTTGCCGGTATTGATCTGTCCTGTCGTCCATGCTCCAAATTCGGATTAGAAAAGTGTCCGCTTGGCCATTTTAAGTGCATGAATGATATGCCCGAAGATGGCATTGTTCATTTTGTGAATAAATAGAATAGCCCTGTTTTTATTTATGTTATTAAAAAAAACTTATTGAAATTAGCTGTTGTTATACTTCTATAAGTATCTGCCTGCAACTATAATAAAATAAGATTATTAACAAAATTAAACAGGGGTCACATGAAAAATCTGCTCTTAATTCGTCATGCTAAAGCTACACATGAAAGCGGTTATGTTGATTTTGAAAGACCTTTAAAGCAATCAGGAATGCAGGATGCTTTATTTATGGCGAATGTTTTAAAAAGACAGGCCAGCATTCCGGAGGTTATCGTAACGAGTCCGGCCCTGCGCACACTTACTACAGCCCAGATATTTGCAGAACACCTGCATTTACCCCCCGCCGATACGGATAAAAGGATATATGAAGCCAACGAACTGACACTGGTAAATGTGATCAATAACCTGCCAAATGAATATAATTTTATTGGCCTGGTTGGGCATAATCCGGGGATAAGCCAGCTATTACATTACCTCACCGGGCAAATTCGTGATGTACCTACCTGCGCCATAGCATTGATCAGCTTTGATAACGACGATTGGCGCTCTATCAGCACCGAAGATGGACATTTAACTTTTTACGATTCGCCTAAAGGGTAAGGAAGGGGGTGCGGGTTTCGGGGATCGAGGTGCGGTTTTTTGTCTGAACCTTGATTTATAGGATTAAGGGATTATTATGATTCTTGACCGTTGATTAGGGTGATTGACATGATTTCGTTGATTTTTGGCTAACCCGAAGATACCATCGTTCAATTCCCGATCAAGTAATAAACACCTTTCAATCAGATAGTTACAGTTTAATCATTCATTAAATATCGACAACTTCTTGCTGTTAATTTATTTAATTACTTTTGTCGCCTAAATAACCTTATTCACTTTACATGAAAAAACTATTACTTTCCTTGCTTTTGGCAGGCTCTTCAATGGCAGCTTTTGCTCAATTACCAACTTTCGGAATTAAAGGCGGCGCCAACTTTTCAACACTACATGTGTCGCTTGACGGTACCAACATCAGTGTTAATTCAGGTACCCTGACCACTTTTAACGCCGGTGTTTTTGTCGACTTTAAATTTGGCAACGTTTCTTTACAACCAGCCTTGAATCTTAGCGGTAAAGGCGGAAAATTTGGCGGTGTTTTTTCTGATACCGAAGATTCCAACATTGAACAAGGCGACGGAAAATTCAATTTAATTTATTTACAACTACCTGTAAACCTGGTATATCATGTACCGGTTGTAGTTGGCGACATTTACTTTGGAGCAGGCCCTTATGTTGCAAAAGGTATTTCTGGCAAGGTTAAAGGCTCTGACGCCGAAGGAAATTCGATAAGCGAGGACATTAAATTTGGTGATGACGGTGATATTAAATCAATGGAATATGGCGCAAATGCCATAGCCGGTATTAAATTAAAAACCGGGTTGCTTTTTAATGTCAACTATGATTTAGGCTTATCAAACATAGCACCAAATGCCGATGGTGGCAAACTAAAAACCCGCGTTTTTGGAATTTCAATAGGTTACGCTTTTTAAGCTTACCCAAAAAACAATAAAAAAAGGAGCTTTGCTCCTTTTTTTATTTGCGCTGATAATTAAATTATTACTGTTGTATTATCAGGTTACTTGTTTTAATCATCTGAGCATACATTCAAAACCCTTAACTTATCCTATAAGTTTTCCCGGGTAAGGAGCGGATATAGCCCTGCATTTCCATATTCAATAGGTTCATTGCCAGCATACTCATAGGCATATTTGCTTTTATGGTCAGGTCATCAATAGCTAAAGGAGTTTTGTGTTGTTGTAAAATGTCAAATATCAACCGCTCATCTGCCGATAGATCAAGGGGTAAAACAAATTGTTCAACAGGTTTGGCATGGTCTGTTTTCTCCCATCCTAAGCTAAAAGCCAGGTCGGCAACACAGGTAAGCAACCCCGCTTTATTATTGCGGATCAGGAAGTTACATCCTTCAGAATAATCATCACCCAACCTGCCGGGAAATGCGAATACATCCCGGTTGTAGGAGTTAGCTATTTCGGCAGTTATTAATGCACCACCTTTTATGCCGGCCTCTATCACTACAGTAGCATCGGCAATACCCGCCACAATACGGTTACGCTGCGGAAAGTTTTCTCTATCAGGTATGGTACCTGACGGATATTCGCTTAACAGGCCACCATTTTCAAGCATTTTTTCGGCAGTGGCCCGGTTCTGGCTGGGATAAAGCCTGTCGAGCCCGTGGCCAAGCACCCCTACAGTCGGCATATTAAGCCGCAGGCATTCTTTATGGGCGGCTACATCAATACCCAAAGCTAAACCGCTTACAATTAACACATTATACTGCTGTAATTCTTCAATAAGTTGTTTGCATAGTTGCCTGCCATAGTCTGTAGCGTTGCGGGTACCTACTATGCTTATAATATGTGGCGGGTTTAGTTCCATCTTACCCCTTGCATATAGCAATACCGGCGAATCACCACAGTTTTTTAACCTTTTGGGATAGCGGCTGTCGGTGTAAAAGATCACCTCTATCCCATGCTTTTCAATAAACAGAAGTTCCTTTTCGGCCTTTTTTAAGGCATCATCAAAATCCCACATAGCAACACGTTTATCACCAATACCTGGTATCTTAACCATTTTGGCTACAGAAGTTTTAAAAATTGCCTCCTCGCTCCCCAAATAAGCAATCAATGATTTGGCGGATACCGGGCCCAGATTTTTAACAAAAGATAAAGCTATTCTATGATGTAGTGACATGGTTATTGTTAGGTATGCGGGTATTAGATCTTAGATATGCTTATCTGCAAATCCATTTTCCGTCTCTAATGTATAAAAAATCCTAAAAATATTAGTATAAATAAAAAACTACAAAAATAGTTTGCAAACTATAAAAATAGTTTTACCTTTATGTAACTATAAAAATAGTTTGCTATGAATATCAAAGAACTCACCAAAGCAGAAGAACAGATCATGCAGATACTGTGGCAGTTAAAAGAAGCTATTGTAAAAGATATTATTGATCAAATGCCCGATCCTAAACCGGCCTACAACACCGTATCAACCGTGGTGCGGGTGCTGGAAGGCAAAGGCTTTATTGATCATAAAGCCTACGGAAACTCGCATGTGTACTATCCGCTCATTAGCGACGATCAATACAAAAAGTTCACATTTGATAAGATGATGAAAAACTATTTCAGCAATTCATACCAAAGCCTGGTATCGTTTATTGTTGACGAAAAGAAGCTCGGCGTAAAGGAACTGGACGAATTAACCTCCTTAATTGATCAACTTAAAGATAAAAAATCATGAACTGGCTGCATTATCTGCTCGAAGCGAATTTATACCTCGTAGTATTTTATACCGGGTATTGCCTGTTTTTAAATAAGGAAACCTATTATACACTGAACAGGGCTTACTTATTGCTTAGTTGTATCCTATCGTTCCTTTTACCGGTAATGCAAATCGGCACATTAAAACCGGCTGAATCAGGAGTTGTAAAAGTGGTGCTTCTTGCACCCAGTGGCTTAAAATCCGTAGCAACCGAAGATTCTCCGGTGAGCCTTATTACCCATATTACTGTGGATGATGTACTATTATATACCTACCTGCTTGGTGTTATAGTGTTAGCATTAGTACTGCTATTTAAAATTTTCAGGCTGATCAAAATGACCCGCACAACCATTGCCCTGGTTGATAATAAGTATAAATTGATAGGCATTGATGGTTCAAATACCGCCTTTTCGTTTTTTAATTACCTGTTTATCGGCACAAAAACAGCAGGCAGCGATATCATTATACGGCATGAACTGGTACATATCAGGCAAAAACATTCGGCTGATATTATTTTC
>NZ_JBFUJG010000063.1:0-33390 GCF_056401495.1 Mucilaginibacter sp. P4_E8 | reverse complement strand
GCAGATGGTTGGGTGGCCCATGTTATTACCAATATATGGGGTTTTACCGAACCAGGCGAAGCTGCGTCATGGGGCATAACTAAAGTGGGATCGGGCTGGTTATGTGATAATTTATGGCAGCATTATGATTTTACGAATGATAAAAATTACCTGCGGGATATTTATCCCATACTAAAAGGATCGGCACAGTTTTATAACAGTATGCTGATCAATGATCCTAAAACCGGGTGGATGGTAACCGCGCCCTCCTCCTCGCCCGAAAATGGATTTTATTTGCCCGATGGACGTCATGCCAGTATTTGTATGGGGCCAACCATTGATAACCAGATCATCAGGGAACTGTTCAACAATGTAATTACCGCCTCCAGGGTGTTGGGTAAGGATGAAGCTTTCAGGAATACACTGATAGCGCAGCTAAAAAAGATCCCGCCACCAGGGGTTGTGGCTAAAGATGGCAGGCTTATGGAATGGCTGGAGGATTATAAAGAGCTGGAGCCGCATCACCGGTGTATCTCGCATTTATATGGCTTATACCCGGCATCACTCATTACCCCCGAAGGCACACCCGAACTGGCCGAAGCCAGTAAGAAAACACTCGAAGCCCGTGGCGATGACGGACCAAGTTTTTCTATTGCCCACAAAATGCTTTGGTGGGCAAGGCTGCATGATGGCAACAGGGCCTACAAACTGTTTAACCAGTTGATAACCCCTACACTGGCTACGTTTATGAACTATGGCGACGGCGGAGGGATTTATCCCAACATGCTATCGGCAGGACCACCTTTTCAAATAGACGGAAATTTTGGCGGTACAGCTGCTGTAGCCGAAATGCTGATACAAAGCCATGCGGGTTTTATTGAACTGATCCCTGCCATTCCTGATAGCTGGAAAGCCTCAGGTGAGGTAAGGGGTTTAAAAGCAAGAGGTAATTATACCGTGAATATGAAATGGAAGGATGGCAAAATTACTGATTACCATATCCTGTCGGCCCAAAACCGTAAGGTTAAGGTTAAAATAAACGGTGTTATTAAAAATATATCTACCGAAAAAGTATAAAACCGCTTCGGGTATAAAAAAAGCGGAGAGGCGCTTAGTGCCTCCCCGTTTTCATGAATTGCTTTTTTACTAAATGGAAAGGCCTAAATTGAGACGGTCAATCCGCTCACCTATGGCATTCAGTAAACCCAAATCCAGATCATCTTCATTTCTTTGCATCCACAGGCTCCCGGATTTAAAGAGGATGGCTTCTGTACCGTCCTGGAACTTCACTTTCCATACCTTCCATTTTTTGTATGTCTCTGCGATAACCTGCAGTACTTGTTTGTAACCGTTTCGGGATAACACGATCTCGTATCGCATTGTTTATATATATTTAAGAGGTGAAACCATAACAAGAATTACTGCTATTTAAACGCCGGGATTTGTTGTTTGATTGCCCGGAATAATATTTTTTACAAAACCTGGTGATAAGATTAGTGACAGGATTAAAGGTACATCTCTGAGTACAAATGATTTAATACGAACTTAATCTGTATGTAAAATTTTAGATGTATATTTAATTAACCAAATTTCTGGAGATATGGAAATCAATTATTGGTGGGTTGGCCTGTTCCTGCTGTTAATGGCGGCACTAATAATCTGGATTATTAAAAGGAATCTGAAAGACCAAAAAGCATTTGAGAAAAAGATCATCCAATCGGAGCTTAAGCCAACGAAAGATAATGATCATGACGAACCGGCATCCGCTTAAAACTGCCATTTAAACAAGCGTTTTTATCCTGTAATATTGTTGTTTTAAAAAACAAAAAATGACAAACCAGTCCTATTCTCACTTGTTATAAAAAAACAGGCCGGGATGGTCCGGCTCGTTAATGTTTGAGGAGGAAACATTATGACTTTAGTGAAATTCAATGAAGGGAAAAACAGGGGGCTTACCCGCTCAGGGTTTGACGACGTTTTTGAATCAATTTTCAATGACACTTTTTTATCAGACCGGATGGTGTCGCGGGTACCGGCGGTTAACATTTCAGAGACGGACGGGCACTACCATATAGAATTGGCCGCACCGGGACTAAAGAAAGAAGATTTTAAAGTTAACCTTGACGGGGATGTACTTACTATTTCGGCAGAACATCAGACCGAGCAGAACGAACATGATAAAAAGTACAATAAGCGCGAATACAGTTATACTTCATTTGTGCGCTCATTTACATTACCCGATTCTGCAGATGATGCCAGTATTGAAGCAGTATATACCGATGGTGTGTTGAGAATTAATGTGGCCAAAAAAGAAGAGGCAAGAACGGCCAGCCGGCAAATTGAAATTAAATAACAGTCATCACCATTATTGTTTAACCAGGCGCTGACTCAGCGCCTTTCATTTTTATGCCATGTTAGTCACCGAGAATAAAAACAAAGAAAAAGGTACGCAAAAACCGCTAATTAAACTAACTACTGAAGGCCCGCTTTGTGAAAAAGATGAACAGGCCATTGCTATTGAGCGCTCCAAACTGCTTCAAAAAGAAGCACTGGAAAAATGGGAACGCTTAAGAAACAGCAATCATTAAACAAAGCCCCACGCCTCGGGGCTTTATTATTTCCCGCCATTCACTATTTTAGAGCACGAGATTTTGACATGCTTTATGTTATTCAATTATTAACCTCCTGCTCCTTTTTTTCATAATCCCAACTGCCTGGCAGGTAGCAAACAACGTGTTTAAAACTAAAAGTATAAAGCGATTGTTATGCCTTAGCTATTCCATGACGTACAGTTATGAAAAAAAGAGAAGAAAGAAAATATTTTGATAAAGAGTGGAAAGACATGAAGGCCAGTCTTGTGGCTTATTTAAAAAAGGAACAGCAAGACGATCTGCATCATTTCAGGGTTCAGGTTAAAAAATTACGTGCCTTTTTGATCCTGTCAGACAGTACTCAACAACATCCCAAATTAACCCAACACTTTAAACCTGTACGAATGATATTTAAACAGGCCGGTGAGATACGAAGTGCTTATATAAACCTGGAGCTGGGCAAAGCTCACCAAATAGATAATGGTACATTTATGAGCGACCAGCACCAGTTACAGCTAAATGCCAGCAGCAAGTTCAAATCAGATGGCGCTAAAAATCTTGAAAAATTAAAGGATTCGCACCAGCTGCTAAAAGAAAAGATAAAGCCGGTAAGCGATCTTCATATCAACTTGTTTTATCAAAAACAATTGCATCAAATTGCAGATATGCTCACTAAACCTAAATTTGATGATCAGTTGCATACATGCCGTAAAGAGGTTAAAATTTTAATTTATAACCATAAGCTGACACATGCAGCACTGGGTACCGGGGTGAATACCGACTATCTGGACCTGGTACAAATAGCTATTGGTGATTGGCATGACCATATACTGGCAATAGAATTGTTTTCAAGTACCGAAGCAAATGATCAGGCAGCCGTCAGCTCTTTAAAAAAACAGGATACCAAATTTAAAAACCATATAACCAATCTCACTAAAGATTTCTATAATCGGGCTACAACCGTTGTTGAGCTGCCGGTTGAGCAGTTAAGCTAATGAAGCTATAGCAACATTAGCAATATCGCGCAGTGTTTTTTCATCAGCCCCTGTCCGGGCGGCTACCTTTATCGCGGTAATGTTGGCAAAGATGAATCTTGCTAAAGCACGAGCTGAGTTTTTCATCGAAAATTGTCCACTCTGCTGTCCTTTTTCAACCAGTTTGGTTAAGGCATCTTCAACACTCAGGTTATTGTTATAAACTATATCCCCTATCTCTTTATCGCAGCCGGCAAGCTCAACGGCAGTATTCACCATAAAACATCCTTTTAACAGGCTGTCACCCACACTTTCTTTGATCAGGTTTTGAAAAATTTGCTTCACTGTCTCTGCTGCATTCTCCGCTTTACCAAGCATGGCCAGCATAGCGCCCGTTTCTGTTACCTGGTATTGTGCCAATGACTTTTTGAACAATGTTCTTTTATCGGTATAGGTGTTGTAAAGACTTGAACGGTTTATCCCCAATTCATCAACCAGGTCCTGTGCAGATGTGGCATTGTACCCTTTTCTCCAAAACAGGGCAACTGCTTTTTCGAGCAGAGCATCCTCATCAAATTCTTTTTTACGTGCCATGGCAATTAACTTAAATTAAAATCACTTTTAATTTTTTGAGAATCAATAAATAAATTTAGGATATGATCACAGGCTGCTGACTCATCTTTGAAAACAACTTTGTCATTTCTTCCACCTCTTTCATCTAAATAAAAAACCTCCCAATCATCATAACTATGATATAGTATTATTCTATCCGAAAACAATTCATTAAAAAGAGAATATTCAGTCTCTTTAATTTGTAATTCATCTAATACTTTCTTCAGGTTTTCTCTATTCATTTTTGCACAAAATTAAATATCAATAATGGCTGTTGCCTGATTTAACTTAGGGATAAGGAATCAGGCAACAACCATAAACTATATATATACCAAAATCTGAAACGATTGTTCCAAATTATGGTAAAAAAATTAATACATAACAGCGTTTACAGTTAAACCGCCATCAACAGTAATTTCGGTACCGGTAATAAATGATGAATCGTCAGATGCGAGGAACCTTACCACATTGGCAATTTCTTCAGGCCTTCCGAAACGGTTAAGTAATATCTTTGCGCTTAAAGCTGCTCCAAATCCGTCAACCTGTTCCTGCTCTAAACCAAGTTTATCATATAATGGTGTAGTAACCGGGCCAGGGGAAATAGCGTTAACTCGAATTTTACGAGAAGCAAGCTCACGGGCCAATACTTTGTTAAACGATAATACTGCGGCTTTGCTGGCTGCGTAAACACTACTATCGGCCACACCCAAAACCGCGTTTACTGATGTATTAAAAATGATAGAAGCACCATCATTTAGTATTGGGATAAATTTTTGAACAGTAAAGTAAACACCTTTAACATTCAGGTTCATCAGTGCATCGTAATGTTCTTCTGTAGCGGTTTCAACCGGACTAAAAGCGGCCATGCCTGCATTTAAGAACAGGATATCTACTTTGCCAAATTTTTCTTTAACCGCTAAAGCCAATTGGTCTATCTGATCCAGTTTGCTTTGATCAGATACAATACCTGTTGCGCCAAGTTCTGTTGCCGCTTTTTCTACTGACTCTTTATTGCGGCCTGTAATAACAACTTTTGCACCTTGTGCGATAAGTTCGGCTGCGGCTGCGTAACCAATCCCGCTGTTACCACCTGTAACTACGGCTACTTTGTTTAATAAATTATTCATTTTTTTAATGTTTAAGATCGTTGTTTTGAAATGATGAATCAAAGATAAACATTTTGAAACGATCATTCCAATATTATTTTTGATTTATTTCTTTTTTTCTATGTAATTGACAATCAGGTGATAATTGTGGTTACAATTGGGTTTTTTAACTGGGGATAAAGATTTTTTGTCACAATTTCTAAAGACCGGTATCTAACTAAAATAATTAAAAACAGCGTAAGGGTAAAACCTGGTGAACGTGTCTTAGTACGCACCGTATCATATAATCTTATAATTTTGATTGTATGATGCCGGTACAACCTATATAAAAACAGATAAACCTGATGACTGTAACCCCCAAACTAATTGCCCACATCCTGTCGTTTTTTATACCTCTAATTTTTTGCACAAAACTATCCGCACAAAACAACCTGATGAAAGAGGTATCTATAGGCGAAATAAAACAACAGCGCATGGGCAAAGTACTGGATAACATTGCCAGCAAAGGCAATTTTTATTTTGCTTATAACAACAAAACCATTCCGGCCGATAGCATAGTATCAGTTTCAGGGTACCGGGGTACCCTTTTTAGTTTGCTGGATAAATTATTAGGCGATAGCTATGAGTTTAAAGAAGTGCCTGGCTATATTGTATTAAGGCATGCGCCGGGTAAGCTGTATTTAACCGCCGAGGTGGAAAAAGATCCCGGAAAACAGGCTGTGGTAAAAGGCTACGTAAACGATGTTTCCAGTAAAAAAGAAGTAGCAAAAGCCAGCGTTTATGAAAAGAATTTATTGGTATCGACACTTACAGATGATAGGGGATATTTTGAAATTACGCTAAAAAACTGGAGCGGGTCGCTTTTACTCACAGTAACTAAAGAAAACTACCGCGATACCTCACTTTATGTACTACCTGTAGTTAATGTAGATGCTAAACACCATAACAGAAAATATAAATATTATCCTGATGATGGTTCAGAAGATGGAGTAGAACACAGCCGCTTTGCCCGTTTCTTTATCAGTTCAAAGCAGCTGGTGCAAGGCTTAAACCTCGGCAACTTTTTTGCTTCCCGCCCTTACCAGATTTCGCTTATTCCCGGTTTAAGTTCGCATGGCATGTACAATAGCCAGATAGTTGATCATTTTTCCTATAACATTTTGGGTGGATACACCGCGGGGATTGATGGAATTGAAATGGCCGGTTTATTTAATATCAACAAAAAAGACATGAAATTTTTTCAGGCCGCCGGCATATTTAACTTTGTAGGCGGCAGCACCAAAGGCGTCCAGCTTGCCGGTATTTATAATAATGTATCATATAATGCCTGGGGTTTACAGGCAGCTGGTTTGTTCAACAGGGTCCAGAATTTTACAGGTGGTATGCAACTTGCAGGTTTAGCCAATGCTGATAAACGCGCCAGCGGCTTCCAGGTTGCCGGTTTATTTAACCATACCCGTAACTTTAAAGGCGGCGTGCAGTTTGCCGGCTTATTTAATACTACCGATACCTTAAATGGCTTACAGCTCTCCAGTTTATTTAACCGTTCGACGGGACCAACCGGGTCGCAGTTTACCGTGTTTGTTAATACTGCTAAAAAAGTAAAAGGCTTTCAGTTTGCTCTGGTGAATGTTGCCGATAGCAGTGATTATACCATAGGTATCCTGAACTTTATTAAAAATGGCGAAAAAAGCCTTGCCCTAAGTACCGATGAAACTTTGTTTACCCATCTTGATTTTCGGTCGGGCGGCAGGGTGTTATACGGGCTGATTGGTGCCGGATATAAATTTGGTAACGATAAGGTTAAATACGCGCTTGATATTGGGTTAGGTGCGCATATTGTTAACAAAGGTAAGTTTTCTTTAAATGGCGAATACTCAACACAGTTGATCACCGATACCGAGAAAAAGTTCTATCAAACAGACTCTTTTAAAATATTATCTGGTTATAAGCTCAATAACCATTTAAGGCTGTTTGCCGGCCCCTCCCTCAATATCATATCTGCCGATGTAAGCGATGGCGCAAAGGTTAATGGATGGGTGCTTAGCAACCATATCAGCAATGATAAATTAACCGCCGTTAATGTTGGGATAACCGGCGGGTTGCAACTGGTATGGTAGTTTGAGGTGTATACACCTCTTTTGGATGTAAAAAGTGTTCTTTATGCTAAATAAACACAAGCTCTGTCATTTCGAGCGATAGCGAGAAATCCTCCACGACTTTTCATGCGAGCTTTGAGCAATGTAGAAGATTTCTCTTTCGCGCTTCCCTCATTCCCTCCCCTGGCTCTATCGAAATGACATTTTTTGTCCACTCAGGGCTCCCAATGGAAACCCTGAGGAAACATAAGGGTTTATGCGCCTCGCAATATCCTTTTTTAAACCCTTCCGTCTACCTATTTCAGAATAAAACCATGATCGGTCTTATTCACATGCATTTCGGGAGTAGTACTTCTTATTATTTCCAATATGTTACTAAGCGAATCTTCATACCTGATAGTAACCGTGATCTGCGTATTACGCAAGGCACCGTTCGCGATCTCAATATCAGCACCATAAGCTTCATTCAATATATCAACCAGGCGCCATAGCGGTGTGCCCTTGGCAATAAAGGTGTTGCTCCTGTAATAGTTATATAACTGATCGGTACTTTTTTCAATTTTAAGCTGTTTATCATCTGGTTTTATCCGTACCATTTCGTTGGGGGTTAACCTTATTGAATTAACGGATCTACTTACCTGCACTATACCGCTTTCTACAATAACCTCGGTATTTTGTTGCTTGCTTTTTACGTTAAAGGCAGTACCTACATCGCGTATGTTAATATCATTTACATGCACGGTAAAGGGTACCTGCTCATTGTGTTTCACCTCAAAAAACGCCTCACCGCTAAGTTTGATCTCTCTCCTCGATTCAAAATCGCCGGCATAGGTGATGCTGGAATTTTTATTGATATGCACAATGGAGCCATCAGGCAGGGTATCAATCCGCACCGTATTTGTCGTTTTGATGCTCACGAGTTCCGCCGGGTTACCGCCACGTTGATCATACAAATAATAGGCTATCCATCCGCCACCTATCAGGAATACAACAGCGGCGGCTATGCGTAACCAGCCGGTATTTGAACTAATGGACCTGACTTTAGCCGGTTCACGCCTTGTTGCTCGCTTTTCCTTAAACTTTTCCCATGCCTCGGTTTCGCCCAATGGACTCACCTGCGCCAGGCGCTTGCTGGTTTCCAGGATAATTTTTACTTGTTCAAACTTTTTAGCATTAGCGCTGCTGGCTGCTATCCAGGTTTCAATTTCCTGTCCTTCGGCTATAGTTGCTTCTCCAAGAATATATTTGATCAGTATATCTTCGCTCATATCCTGTTTCATGATCTAAACATATTAAATAGCATCAGTGTAATTAGTGGTAAAAATTCTTTCATCTCTTTTCTTAATATTCGTAAAGCTTTACCCATATGCGTTTCTACAGTTTTTATAGATATGTTAAGTTGGTTGGCTATCTCCTGGTATTTTAACTCTTCAAACCGGCTCAGGTGAAATATGGCCCGGCATTTTTCAGGTAATTTATCAAGGGCTTTGTTTAAGTGCTGCTCCAGTTCGCCCATTTTTAATTTGTCGGCAGCATCGTCTGTATGGTTCTTCATGGAATGCGCAGTTATGGTTTGATACCTTAGTTGAACTTTCTGTCGCCTTATGTAATTAAGACTATCATGATATGCCGATTTGTACAGGTATGATTTTATGGATGTTTGTATATGGCTCCATTCATTTTTTTCCCAAAGTTTAAGAAACAGGGCTTGCACAATTTCTTCCGCAACATCCCAGTCTTTCAATAGCGAGAAAGCATAGGCATGCAGCTCCCTAAAATGTTTTTTGAACAGCTGTTCAAAAACGGCTTCATTTTCCTGGATCAAATCGACGGTCACTTCCTTATTATCCATTATCGGGTATTGGGTTCGGCAAAGTAAATATATAATTGATTGAAAAATGATCTAAAAGCGGATAGCCACCAACGGCGCCTATCCGCATGATCAAACTTAGTTATTATTGAAATTTAAAACCAACCCCCAAACTGAAGATATTGGCTTTCTGCCCAAGTTCCTTGTTAAACTTGCTTAAACCCAGACTATAGCGGGCATCAAAAGTTAAGCCGCCAATGTCAACGCCCGCATTGATAACACCACCCGCGGTGAAGTCTTTATATTTAAAACCTCCGGGGGCAACCGGCTTTTTAAGGCTGTAATACAGATCGGGTCCGGCTGATAACCGGAAGTTCAGGTCGGATGTATTTATTAACTTATACCCCACCATTAAAGGCAGGTTCAGTTGCCTGAATTTGGCTTCGTACGAGTTGGAGTTAAAGCGATATTTGTCGCTAAAGGTAACGTAGTTAAGCTCCGGCTGAAAGAAAAGGTCCTTACCTACCCTTCCAAATACACCCGCGTTAAAACCTATTTTGCCAGATTTATCGGTAACCGCATTCAAGCCCGTTTTTAAGGTCGAAAAGTTAACCCCTGCCTTAATACCAAACTCAGGATCTGAGGATTGGGCCTTTGCTGAACTAAGTCCCAGCGTAAATAAGATGGCCGTGGTAAAGAGTTTAATTGATTTCATTTTTTGGTTTTTGTTTGTGATTGTTTTCATTTGATGCTATTTATTGTTCTGTGCTTATGACACGCCGGGCAAACTTTACCCTGACTGGTTTTTAAAAAATAATAAATGGTGGTTGGTGCGTCCGGTTAAAAAAACACCTGTATACCGGCGTTGTAACCAAAATAAAATCCGTAAAGGTCACGTCCGTTATTTCGGGTCCAGCTTGAAATATATTTGTTGGTGAGTTTCCTACCCTCTTCGGTATCGGTGTTTACATAATTAATGGATGGACCAGCAAATATTTCAATTGATGGCGTGATGCGGAATGCCGGTATTAACCTGAACGATGATTTGGAATAGTTTTCCTCACCTTTAAGGCTTTCCAGACCGCCGCCCACCAGCTCGGCATTTAAACGGAACGATTGAATCTTGAGCACATGGGCGCCTATACCGGCCTCATAAGCGTATTTTTCTCTTTTATTATTGAAGTTATAGCCAATGCCGATGATGCCATACAGTGTTTTACCTCCTGAGCGAAAGGCCAGTATGGTGGTCTGGTTTTCGTCGATAGTGGCGCTGATACCTTTTTCGCCGTTTTTGGCAATGTTGATAATACCTACCTGCGTGCCCGCGCTATCGGCAATATTGATAAAGCCGATCTGGCTGCCTTTTACTTTTTTGGCAACGTTCATAAAACCTGCTATCTGCACGCCTTTTACATTGCTGGCAATATTTAAAAACCCGGCTATCTGCGAAGAAGATACATCGCCGCCTTTATTCAGGAACCCGGCTATTTGGGCGCCGCTGCTGCTCCGCGCTATGTTGGCAAACCCAGCAACAGCCACGCTATTACCACTGCCGTAAGTATTTAAAAAGCCGGCAAACATGGTGCCCCCGGCATTGCCACCAACATGGTTCGAAAAGCCCGCAACCTGCAAACCCCTGGTATCATGATGCACAATGTTCGAAAAACCTGCAAGGCTAACTCCGCGTTCCGCCGCGGATACCCCGGCTATCAGATTTAACGAAAAACTATTGGTATCTCTTGGAGCTTGCGTTCCGTTGCTGCTCAGGGGATAAACCAGGCCGATATTTGTTCTGGCCCGGTCACTTTGAGCGTAACTATTGGTACTGGCAAACACTATTAAAAAAAATGTCCAGATTTTTAAAATAGTTAATAAGATGCTGTCTTTGTACAGATTAAAATTCATATGTATATTATTTATCGTGTATTTGCAGCTATGACACGCTATATGAACTTTACCCTGACTCTGTTTTTAAATTTTTTAAATTGACTATCTTATCTTTGATAATATTGACGAATATTCAATGGGCAATTTACTTATCAAACGCATATATGACCCAGCTGATAAAGCTGACGGGCTAAGGATCCTGGTTGATCGTTTATGGCCCCGCGGGATGACAAAAGAACGCGCGCAAATAGACAGGTGGATGAAAGAAGTGGCTCCATCAACCGCGTTACGCCAATCATTTCATAAAAACCCGCAAAACTGGCCCGGCTTTGAGCATGATTATATAGCCGAACTGCAGCAACAGGAAAGCGTTAAAGAGCTGGCCGAATTAATAAAGACCCATGAAACTGTTACCTTATTATATGCTGCAAACAATGAACAACAAAACCATGCTATAGTTCTGCGGCATTTTTTGCAATCCTCATTAGAGAAATGAGTTTTTTTAAAACATACATTGAATTTACCCTGCTATACGATGGCGAAACCTACAGAGTGAAAACTTTTGAAGGCGAATATGACGATCTGCGGGAATTGATCAATGATCATGTACAACCGCCAAATTTTGGCAGGTGCGATGGAATGGGCCGTTGCGCCACCTGCATGGTAGCACAACAATTTAAAGACCCATTGATTAAATCCGAAATAAATTTATCATGCCAGCTAACCGTCAATGATGATCTGGCGAACAAAGTGTTCAAGATATTGCCGTATACAACATAGCTTATTATTCTACCCGTATAGCTTGACATGCTGAGTAACCTTTATTTGCTTGCAAATAATCGCATTGAAAATGACATTTTTTCAATATTGATAAGCAGCAAGTTACAGACTTGTCATTGGCACCTAATTGGGTTTACATGGTTTACACTTTTCATGATTAACATTGAAGTATATAATTAATAATCAATTAATTATATACTTTTTCGCATAATATTCTGGGTTTACATTAATCAGCTTTATAGGATTTCGGTCTTCCCAACATTTGTGGTTATACGAATGCAAGGATGAAGAGCTCTACGCTACCAATGACGTATTCGATTTTCAAGGTGTAAAGGCCTGTCAGTCTGAGTAACCTTTATTTGCTTGCAAATAATCGCATTGAAAATGACATTTTTTCAATATTGATAATCAGCAAGTTACAGGATTGTCATTGGCGGTATTAAAATTTGGAAAATACCGAAGCCAGAATAACTTGCTTATCTAGGCCCCATCGGGGCATCGTGTTTATAGCCATTAGGAAGTAAATTATAAGCTCCATAGGAGCTTCCTGATCAAACTAAATAACATTACAGGAAGCTCCTATGGAGCTAACGCTTGGTATTGTTATTCTATAAACACGATACCCCGATGGGGTGTACTGTTCACTGTAACTTTCTTCCAGGGCGATACACCCAAAACAAATACACCATGCAGAGTGTAACAAAGAACTTGCTCTTGACATAATGAAAAATCTATAGCAAGGTGTATGTATCTGCTAATAGGTCTCCCTCGTTCCTTACTGGCAGGCAGGCTACCCATGACAAATTTGACGTAAAAGTTAGCTACTTAGTATCTGTATTTACACTAACTGTTTTCCTGCCTCTCACCAGCATTTTCATGCGCTGGCGTTTTAAGGAGATTTTCACATACGGGTGCTGGGTTTTATCAGCATCAATTTTAAAGGCCGATATAATATCGCGGTAAGATAAGATGCCTATTACCTTATGATCGGTAGGTGACAACACTGGCAGCACCTCCACTTCTGTTTTCGACATGGTTTCCATAGCATACCGCAGCGTGTCCGTACTGTTAACAGACGAACTGATCTCTTTTTTAAGCATTTCTTGCAATGATGCTTCGGGGTCAAGTTCGCTGCTATAAATATCCGTTAACTTTAAGGTGCCGCTAAACTCGCCGTCGTTATTAACCATAATAAAATAGTTATCGGTGATGCTGTTAGCATTAACCCAACTTCTTACATCGGCTATGCTATTGTTTACATTGATCACGGTACCCTCATCACTGATCACTTGCGAAACATGCATCTTTTGTAAAACATCCGGCTCAAATGAGTCGGGTGTAAAAATTCCGCGACGGGCAATCTTTTCAGTCATGATGGTGTTTTCCATCAGGAAGAACGAAACCATATAAGCGGCCGTACAAGCACCCAATAATGGCAGCAAGGCATGTGATTGCATAGTGGCCTCCAATGCAAACGTAATACTGGTTAAATACGCCCGCGATGCCCCTGCAAACATGGCCGACATACCAATCAGCGCCGCCATAGGTATACTTACCCCTGAATTTGGAAAAAGTATTAATGTAATAGAGCCAATAATGGCACCGGCTGCGCCACCAATGGTTAATAAGGGAGCCAATGTTCCGCCGGATGTTCCACTGCCTAAAGCAATGGCCCATGATATAAACTTGCAAAGGCATAAAGTACAGATGAGTGTTAAAGGCCACCTACCCGATAATATGCCTGTTATATTATCATATCCTACCCCAAGTGTATGTGGTGCAAAAAAGCCGATGACACCAACTGCCAAACCACCAATTGCGGGCCACCAGATCCAGTGAATAGGTAATTCTTCAAAAATATCCTCAATAACATATACTATTTTGGTTACGCCAAGGGATAAAAACCCGATGATAATACCCATGAAACTATAAATGCCCAAAGCAAGGTTTGATGGTGTAAGCAGATCAGGCATCGGAAAAACCGGACCAGCCTCAAACAGTAAATGATGCCCTGCCGCGCCTGTGATACAAGCCAACGCAACCGGCAGAATAGATTTGGGCGAAAATTCAAACAGCAGCAGTTCAATAGCCAAAAATACCGCGGCTATAGGCGTACCGAAAATAGCCGACATACCCGCCGTAGCCCCGGCGGCTAAAATGATCTTGCGCTCATTAGCAGTTATTTTAAATAACTGTCCTAATGTGGAACCTAATGCACCTCCCGTGGCTATGATCGGCCCTTCGGCACCAAATGGGCCGCCGGTACCAATGGCTATAGCCGACGATATGGGTTTTAAAAAGGTGATGGATGGTTTAATATTACTTTCGTTAACCAGTATTTGCTCCATAGCCTCGGGAATCCCATGCCCGCGTATAGCTTTGGAACCATAAAAAGCCATGATCCCAACCAAAATCCCTCCTATTGCAGGGATAATAATAACCCATACACCTAAATGATTATTTGCCGGTGAATGAAAGCCAAATGCAAATGAGCCGTAAAAAGAAATATTGGTAACCAGGTTGATGAGATAAATTAAAATTTTAGCGATAATGCTTATAGCCACGGCTACCGCTACCGACAAACAGGAGATAACTATCAGCCTCTTTTTTAAAAAAATACTGTTTCTGGAATTACCGGGTGGCGTTTCCATATTATTTAATGATGGCGAGATAGGGATACCTATTTTATTTATTGTTTTTTTCATTTTTTCTTACTGGCTATTTTATTGTTTCTGCCAGCTTTTGAGTTGCAAAATTAAGATTTAATTATAATAAATATTGCATAAACAATATAATTAATCATTAATTTTACATTAAACATCAAAATATATTACACAAACAACAAATTACATCCATTAACTGCAATGCATAAATCATACCCTATTTATGTAGATCGCGGTTAAATAATTAATATTGCACACCTGCAGGCAACTGAACATTTATGACAAAAACCAACCACACTTGCGATTTAAACACTTGTTTTTTGTGCAAAAATTGCCTGAAAGACTGGCTACCCGCCATAAGTGCCAACCGGGAAAATTTTATACTTAAAAAAGGGCAACAGCTCTTTAAAGAAGGTGACAATGTTACCGGCATATACTTTATGTACAAGGGTGTTGTAAAAGTTCATAAGCAATGGGACCAGGAAAAAGACCTGATCCTGAGATTTGCTAAACAGGGTGATATTTTAGGCCATTTAGGCTTGGGGGATATTTCAACCTATCCTGTTTCGGCAACAGCCGTGGAGCCGGGGATGGTTTGTTATGTTAAAATGGATTTCTTTGAATCGTCATTAAATGTAAACAGCCAGTTCACCTATAAACTGATGAAGTTTTTTGCGAATGAATTGCAGGAGTCGGAAAAAAGGATGCGCAACCTGGCTCACATGCCGGTAAAAGAACGGATAGCCCAGGCACTGTTATCGCTTCGCAACCAGTTTGGGTTAAATGCCGATGGTTATGTTGATATTGAACTAACCCGGCAGGATATATCATCATACGCGAGTGTGGTGTACGAAACCTTTTTTAAAGTAACACAGGAGTTTATTCAAAACAACCTGATAGCACTCGACGGTAAAAGTTTTAAGCTGTTGAATGAGGATGCTTTGAAAGAAATAACCCTAAGCCGGAAAAAATAAAAGTGGGTTGCTTTTTAACCTTTCTGCATTAGCTTTTTTAAAACATCACATTCAATTATTGTTTAAATTGCAGCCGGAGGTGCAAATTGAGCAAGTACAGCAAATTAAAACGTTATCATAATTTTTTAAAATTCCAACGGGATTTCAGGGCGAACAGCGTCCGTAAAATGCGGAGTTATGAGATCATCCTGCTTTGGGTGCGCAATAATCTTTCCCATAGTCATTTTTTGATATTATCAGGTATCCTTGTTGGCTGTACTGCAGGCTTAGCCGGCGTAGTTTTAAAAATGCTGGTGCATTATATCCATTACCTTATCACCTCCAAATTTCAGTTCGAGCAGCAAATTGTTTTTTATGTGGTATTCCCGTTGCTGGGTATTGTACTTACCACACTGGTGGTATTATACATATATAAAGGGAACGATCGCAAGGGTATCCCGGCCATATTATATGAAATTGCGCAAAACTCCAGCCTGGTATCACCGGTAAAAATGTACTCGCAAATTGTACAGAGTGCTATTACGGTAGGTCTGGGTGGATCAGCCGGTTTAGAGAGCCCCATCGCGGTAACCGGATCGGCCATTGGCTCCAACTTTGCCAAAACCTATAAGTTAGATTATAAAGACCGCACCCTTTTACTCGCCGCAGGTGCTACGGCTGGTATAGCATCGGCCTTTAACGCCCCCATCGCGGGTATGATGTTTGCCTTTGAGATCTTGCTCACCGGGGTTGTATTTACAGATTTTATTCCGCTGGTTGTTGCCGCAGTTTGTGGCAGCTTGGTATCAAGGATCATTCTTAACGAAGAAGCACTGTTTCAATTTACTACACGCGCCCCTTTTAACTATAAAAACATTCCTTTTTATATTGTGCTGGGCATTGCCTGCGGTTTATATGCCCGTTATTTTGTAGTCATATCTCAATGGGTTGAACACCAGTTTAAACACTCCAAAAGAAGCCGCCTTCAAAAAGCAATAATGGCAGGGGCGCTACTTTCCTTACTCTGTGTATTATTCCCTCCGTTATTTGGCGAAGGGTACTCTACCATTAAAGTACTGGCCACCGGACAAATAGAATCGGTTGTAGCGGTTAGCTTTTTTAAATATTTCGCCTTTCACCAGTGGTTTATTTTATTGTTTTTAGGATTCATTTGCATTTTAAAAGCTTTTGCTACATCAATTACCATTTATGGTGGCGGCAATGGCGGTAATTTTGCCCCGGCATTGTTTTCGGGCGGAACTTTGGGCTATTTTATTGCTGTGTTGTGCACCCAGTTGGGTATCCCGAACGTACCAACCACCAACATGGTAATAGTAGGTATGGCGGGTGTAATGAGCGGTGTATTATACGCGCCATTAACAGCCATATTCCTGATTGCCGAATCAAGTTCAGGATACGACCTTTTTATACCGCTCATGATCGTTTCGGTAACATCATTCCTGATTGCCAAACGCTTCTCGGCCATATCACCCGATCTGAAATTGCTGGCCCAGGAAGGTAAGATCTTTACACGTGAACACGACCAAAACCTGCTCTCATTGTTAAACACGCCCGATCTGATCGATAAGGATATACAGGAGATCAGTATATACGCCACATTTAATGAGCTGATAGAATTGATTAGCAAAGGGAAGAAAAATTTCATCGCAGTAACCAATGATGAGCATGTGCTGGAAGGCATTATCCTGCTTGATGATATCAGACCGGTAATGTTCAATAAGGAACTGTACGATGAACTAAGCGTTCAAAAAGTAATGGTTACCCCTACGGCCATTATTGATATTAACGACGATGTACGTGAGATTGTTAAGAAATTTGATGAAACCAATACCTGGAACCTGCCCGTAGTTGATGGGCATAAATTTGTTGGCTTTATATCAAAATCGAGCGTATTAAACCAATACCGCCAGTTATTGAAGGAATATTCAGGCTAAACTCAATTAAGTTGCTTACTTAGTAAGGGATTTGGATAATTATCGCTTTGATCTTCGGCTACATTATCCAAACACTTAAAATCTTTTTCAACTAATAAATAAAGTGGGCCGTTGGTTTCCTCAAATCCTACCCTATCTGTGGTCGCCCAGTTTTTGGCCATTAACTCCGGCATAAAAAGGATTATTTTATGGTTATCAAAACTGGCCGATAACTGATCTGAGCCATCACGCTGCAAAGCGTACGTTAATACATTGCTGCCAAAAACAGTCACTTCTTCTAAATAGCCTTCTTTTGTAAAGCGGTCAACATCACTTTTGGTAAGTCTGTACCGTAATGAGTTTCCTTTGATCCTGATCTTCATATACTATATTATATAGTGTGTAAATTATTTAGGCAGATAAACCTGCTACCTCGCCTATAATAATAATAGCCGGATATGTTAGCTGATGCGTAGCGGCCATTTCGGGCAGGTCCTTAACCTTTCCCTTAACCGCTTTTTGATGAGGCAGCGAGGCATGTTGAATAATTGCCGCCGGTGTTTGCCCCCTACCCTCAGCTACATAAGTTTGGGTAATGGAATCAATTTGTTTCATGCCCATATAAATTACCACAGTAGCATTACTTTGCATGGCCAGCTTCAGATCGGCAGATAAGGTGCCGTCCTTTTTAGTGCCGGTTATGATCCAGATACCTTCGCTCATGGCCCGGTGGGTTAGCGGGATATCCAAAAATCCTGAAGCCTGCATACTGCTGATTCCTGGAATGAAATGGGTTTTAATACCTTGCTCCCGCGCATACATAATTTCTTCAAAGCCCCGGCCAAAAATAAAAGGGTCTCCCCCTTTAAGGCGTACTACACTGCCTTTGGTAAAAGCATAATGCTTTATCATTTCATGAATGGTTTCCTGCGGGGTATAACTACCATAAGGATGCTTGCCAACATAAATTTTTTCGCAGTCGGCTTTTGCAATATCGAGTAATGCCTTGTTAGCCAGGTTATCATATAATATAACATTGGCCTGCTGCAAAATTTTATATCCTTTCACGGTTATTAATTCCGGGTCGCCGGGACCTGCGCCTAAAACAAACAATTCAGGAAATGGAGCTTTATCTTCCATATATTTTATTAAAAATCTTAATTACCACCAATTATAATCAATTTTCAACACATTAAAATCATACACATCATAAAAAAATGCAAATTTTTACACTTATACATCGTAATTTATTACCAATATCATAAAAATGACTAAAAATTTAAATTTTATCACTTCAAAATATTGAAATAATGATTTAATTAGTTATTATTGTTACCATAATGCTTTAAGGTCGCAATTAAAATGCATTATAAATACAGTTTTTGCTTTAACATTTAAAAAATTAGGATATGTTTCAACCAACCATCGTAGTTGTTGGCAATGGAATGGTAGGTTATAAGTTTTGCGAAAAACTGATAGCCAAATCATCACATTTCAATATCATTGTTTTTGGCGAAGAATCCCTCATGGCTTATGACAGGGTTCACCTCAGCGAATATTTTAACGGCAAGTCCGCAAACGACCTATCGCTCTCCACTGCTTCATGGTACACCGACAACGGCATAAAGTTACATCTTAATGATCCCGTTCAGGAAATAAACCGTTCCGAAAAAACAGTTCATTCACTAAAAGGACTCACCATACAATACGATTACCTGGTAATGGCTACCGGATCATCGGCTTTTGTACCTGATATTCCGGGCGTTGAAAAAGAAGGTGTATTTGTTTACCGCACCATTGATGACCTCGACCTGATCAAAGCCTACGCTACCAATGCCAAAGTTGGTGCCGTAATGGGGGGCGGCCTTTTGGGGCTTGAAGCCGCGAAAGCATTAATAGACCTGGGCATACAGGAAACACACGTTATTGAATTTGCACCCCGGCTAATGCCCCGGCAAATAGATTCCGCGGGCAGCGGTATGTTACTATCCAAATTAAAAAGTCTTGGATTAAACATCCACCTTAATAAAAGCACATCAGCTTTTGTTGGCGAACACAAAATTGAAGCCCTGCGTTTTAATGACGACACCAGCCTGAATATCGACATGATGGTCATATCCGCAGGTATCCGCCCGCGCGATGAACTGGCAAAACTGGCCGGGTTGCATACCGGCACCCGGGGCGGTATAATAGTAAATGAAAGAATGCAAACCAGCGACGAGTGCATTTTTGCCATTGGCGAGTGCGCCCTTTACGAAGGTATGATATATGGCCTTGTAGCCCCCGGCTACGAAATGGCCGACATTGTAGCATCTTACTTAACCGGAGGCGAGAAAGGCTTTTATGGTTACGACATGAGCACCAAGCTTAAACTGATTGGTGTTGATGTGGCCAGCTTTGGCGATGCCTTTATTACCGAGCCCGATTGCCGCACCATTGTATTTGAGGATACCCACAAAGGCGTATACAAACGCATCAACATTAGCAATGATGGCAAGTACCTGCTTGGCGGCATTTTAATTGGCGATGCCGATGCCTATAACATGCTGCTGCAAACAGTTAATAACAAAATTGCATTACCTCCAAACCCCGAAGACCTGATATTAGGTTCAAGAGGCGGCGAGGCCAGCGAAGGCGCCGGTGTAATGAATCTGCCTGACGAGGCGCTGATCTGCTCCTGCGAGGCTGTGAGCAAATCTGGTATTTGCTCGGCGGTTAATGATGGAGCCTGCACCATTGACGCGATAAAGAAATGCACTAAGGCCGGTACCGGTTGCGGCGGCTGCGTTCCATTGGTTAAAGACCTCATAGCAGGCACCCTGAAAGCTAATGGCCAATACGTTAAGAATGTAATTTGCGAGCATTTTGAATACTCCAGACAAGAGCTGTTTGACCTGGTAAAAATAAATAAGGTTAAAAACTACGACCTGGTGCTTGACCATTTTGGCAAAGGCGATGGCTGCGAGGTTTGCAAACCGGCTGTAGCCAGCATCCTATCGAGCCTGTGGAATGATGTGATAGTAAAACAAGGCACCATACAGGATAGTAACGACCGCTACCTGGCCAACATACAAAAAGGCGGAACTTACTCTGTTGTACCACGTATTCCGGGTGGTGAGATCACCCCTGATAAATTGATAGTAATAGGCCAGGTAGCCAAGAAATACGGATTATACACTAAAATAACCGGCGGCCAACGTATTGACATGTTTGGCGCGCACGTAAATGACCTGCCCGAAATTTGGGAAGAATTAATAGATGCCGGTTTCGAGAGCGGGCACGCCTATGGTAAAGCTTTGCGTACCGTTAAAAGCTGCGTGGGCAGCACCTGGTGCCGATTTGGCCTGCATGATAGTGTATCATTTGCCATTGAAATTGAAGAACGGTACAAAGGGATCCGCGCACCGCATAAAATAAAAGGAGGGGTTAGCGGCTGTATCCGCGAATGCGCCGAAGCACAATCAAAAGACTTTGGCATTATAGCTACCGAAAAAGGCTGGAACCTGTACGTTTGCGGCAATGGCGGTTCCAAACCACAGCATGCGCAATTACTGGCTACCGATGTTGACAACGTGACCTGCATTAAATACATCGACAGGTTCCTGATGTTCTACATTAAAACTGCCGACCCGTTAACCCGTACCGCCACCTGGCTCAATAAAATGGAAGGCGGCATGAGCTATCTGAAAAACGTAGTTATTAACGATAGCCTGGGCATTGCCGAAAAACTTGACGAGGAAATGCAGCAACTGGTTGACACTTACCATTGCGAATGGAAAGAGGTGGTAGAAAACCCCAACCTGCGCAAACGCTTTGCCCACTTTGTTAACGCACCCGAAGAAAAAGATCCYTCGGTAAAATTTGAAGCTATGCGCGAGCAGGTAAAAGCACAATGGTAAAAGCTATTAATTATATCGAAATAAACATTAAAACTTCCGGTCTTTCGGACTAAAAAAACATAAACATGGAAACAGTAGCAGATATTCAATGGATTTTAGCTTGTTATACTGATGACGTGCCCGAAAACGGTGGCGCCTGCGTAAAACATGGTAATGAACAAATAGCATTATTCAATTTTTCGCGCCGGGGCGAGTGGTATGCCACGCAAAATCTTTGTCCGCATAAACAGCAAATGGTGCTTTCGCGCGGCATGATAGGGAGCACCGGCGAAGATTGCACGCCCAAAGTGGCCTGTCCATTCCACAAAAAAGCATTCTCGCTCATTAGCGGCGAGTGCCTGGATGATGAAAGCTATCAAATAAAAACCTACCCGGTAAAAGTTACCGATGGTAAGGTTTATATAGGGGTTGCTTAATTATGGCAGTTTGAATTTACGGAAAGAAAGCATCCTGGGCCATTTTTGAAAGTTCTTCATGATTAGTAATGCTGATGCTTTTTCCTGATAAACCGATCAGTTTTTCACTCACCAGTTCGTTCATCATCCGGAAAACGGTTTCATAAGTAGCCCCGGCATAGGATGCCAGATCCTGCCGGCTCAGGTCTATATTAATAAAACCATCGGCAGTTGCGCCAAATTGATTTTGGAGGGAGATCAACGCTTCGGCAACACGGCCTTTAACCGACATGTGTGCCAGGTTTCGCATCTTCCGTTCAGACTGCTTTAGTTCTTCCATAAAAAACAGGAGCAACTGGTGCGTAAAATCAGGATTAACCTTTAATGAAGCTTCAAAAAATGCCACATCTACATAACAAACCACCGTTGGTTCCAGCGCTGCTGCAGATATTGGATAGGTACTGCCAATACCCAAACCCCGGTGACCAAAAATTGAACCTTGTTTTGCAAAACGAACAATGAGCTCCTTATCCTTATCCCATTTTTTATAAACTTTTACATTACCCGAGTAAACAAAGTAGATTCCCGTCACCGGATCACCTTCTTTAAAAATCACTTCGCCTTTTTTTACTTTATAATTTGTTTTATGAGCCAAAATTGCCGGCTGCCACTCATTCAAGCAATTTCTACACAAAAAACAGCTCTTAGTATCACAAATATTTTGACTTTTTTTCATTAACAGTATTTTACTCTACACAAATAACAGAATTTGCAATATTAATTAATAAATACTACAAATCAAGCGCACCAATAACATGATAAATGTCACAATTTGTAACATTTTTATAAAATAATCGAAATTAAATCAAAAAATCGATTTTAAAATCATTATTATGAGAATTTATGTCAATTAAAATGAACAAAAACTAAATTTTATATTATAAATATGTTATTTAATCAGTTTCTATGAAGTATAAAATTAATAATTTGATAAAAAAATTGATTTTTATGATTTAAATCATAAAAATATCAAAATAAACTTACAATTATTGTTAAACTATACCAATTTGGATATATTTATAACAATTAAAAGTCATTAACAAAGAAACAACAAAAATTAAATGCCTATGGATGCAAACATTTAAATACAGAACATAAAAAAGCCCTGCCGGGAGGTCGCATTCCCAGACAGGGTTAAACAGTTTTCATTGCTTTAACAAATAAAAAACTATTTCAAATGTACAAAAATGTATTAAACCAATACACTATTCCTGCCATTGCATTTATCCTTGTTTGTTTTTCCTGTTCAAATGTAAATGCACAGATCTCTTTTTCGGGACAGTTACGAACAAGGGGCGAGTTAAGGGATGGTTACGGTACCCTGCAAACTACAGGGTACAAAGATGCAGCGTTCATTTCCCAGCGAACGCGTTTAACACTTAATTACAGATCAAGTAAACTCATTTTCCACACCGCTATTCAGGATGTAAGGCTGTGGGGGCAGGATGCCTCTACAACAACTTCTGCTGATGGTAACAAATTAGGGCTGCACGAAGCCTGGGCCGAAATCATTTTATCCAACAAAAAAGACACTTCTTTTAAAAACTCACCCCTTGATTATTTTGCTGTTAAAATTGGCCGCCAGGAACTTGTTTATGATGATGAACGCCTGCTGGGTAATCTGGACTGGACACAACAGGGCCGCCGCCATGACGCCATTGTATTAAAAATGCTTCAAAATGGCTGGCAGCTTGACCTCGGTGCCGCATTCAACCAAAATTCCGACGCTATTAATTACAACGGCACTTATTATACACCGGCTAACGTGCCTGCTACGGTAAAAGACAGTAAAGGTAACCTTGTAAATACCCCCGCTGGTTTTATTCCGCTTATTAACGCTGCCGGCATTAGCGCTAAAAATGGCAGTCCGGCATATCTCAACCCTCCCGGCTCCAATGCATCTACCCAAAACTATAAGGCTTTTGAGTATTTATATGCAGCCAAAAAATTCAACAAAACAAAAATATCAGGCTTGTTCCTGGCCGATCAGTTTAGTAAATACATACTTGATTCGGTTAAAAATACTTCGGGAGCCGATGTTGGTTATGTATACGGTAAGCGTTTTAACCAAACTGGTGTAAATACACGCTACACTACAGGACTATTGATCAATCCTGCCTTTGGCGATAAAAACCAATTGGCATTAACCGGCGGCTTTTACTACCAGGGAGGTCATGACCGCGAGGGCTTATCACTAAGCGCTTACACCATTACCACATCTATAACTTATAAACCAAATACTTTAAGCTACGCCGCCGGCTGGGATTACCTGTCGGGCAATGATGCATTTTCCACTTCAAAAACCAACCATCGCTTTGACCCATTATATGGTACACCGCACAAATTTTGGGGATACATGGATTATTTTTACGCGGTAAGCGGCTCGCCAACGGGCGGTTTAAGCAATCCTTATTTAAAAATAAAGTATGCATCGGCCAATAACCGCTTTACAACAGAGCTGGCTAATCACTATTTTTTATTAGCCCAAAACCAGAAAAACATTAATGGTCAGGCTGTAAGTAAATACCTCGGTACCGAGTTTGACCTTACTACCGGTTATAAGCTAAATAAATTTACTGGTATTGATCTTGGCCTCTCCTACATGGCAGCCACCCGCAGTATGGAGTATGCCAAAAACATAACACCCGGCACAGCTAATTTAAAGCCGGTATGGGCCTACCTGCAGATCAACATAAAACCCGAATTTTTAAATAAATAACCCCTTACAATTAAAAATTTAGAACCATGAAAAATCAACTTACTAAACTCAATATATTTTCGGTAAAGGGTGTGCAAATGCGCACGTTCCATATCACCTGGCTTATGTTTTTTGTTTGTTTCTTCGGCTGGTTTGGTCTGGCGCCATTGATGCCCACCATCCGTACCGAATTGCACTTAACAAAAGGTCAGGTAGGTAATATTATCATAGCGTCGGTATCGGCAACCATCATAGCCCGCCTTATTATAGGTAAGCTTTGCGATACCTGGGGACCACGCAAAACGGCTATCAGGTTATTGTTGGTAGGATCATTACCTGTATTCTTCGTGGGCCTCGCACATGACTATACCACTTTTCTATTGTTCAGGCTGGCTATCGGTATTATCGGCGCATCGTTTGTAATTACCCAGTTCCATACCTCCATGATGTTTGCACCCAACCTAAAAGGTACTGCTAACGCGGTTACCGGTGGCTGGGGTAATTTAGGTGGCGGAGTAACTAATATGGTAATGCCCTTAATATTTGCAGCCATTGTAGGTTTTGGTTATACTAAAGCCGAAGCCTGGCGCTATGCCATGATCGTACCTGGTGTAATGATGCTGGTTATTGCTTTTTTATATTCAAAATACACTAAAGATACCCCCAACGGAAACTATGACGAGGTTGGCTATACCCAGGGCAAATCATCAAAAACCGATTGGAGCGTACTTGCCGACTGGCGCATTTGGGCTTTAACCCTGGCTTACGCTATGTGCTTTGGCATGGAGATCACTTTTGATAATGTGGCCTCGCTTCACTTTGTTGATTCGTTCCATTTATCACAAAGCCAGGCTGGTTTTTGGGCCGGCATCTTTGGGTTCATGAATTTATTTGCTCGTGCTTTGGGTGGTATAGTATCTGATAAGGTTGGCAACAAATTTGGCATGCGAGGCAAAGGCTTATTGCTTGCCGGGGTGCTACTTTTCGAGGGTTTCGGACTGATATTATTCGCGCAATCGGGTACGCTGTTGGCCGCCATTGTTTCTATGTTATCGTTCGCGCTGTTCCTTAAAATGGCAAATGGCGCTACCTATGGTATAGTGCCGTTTGTAAACACCAAAAATGTGGGACTGGTAAGCGGCATAGTTGGTGCCGGTGGTAATTTCGGTGGTATGCTGTTCGGCTTCCTGTTCAAGTCCGATTCCATTACTTATGTGCAGGCATTCACTTATATAGGATATACCGTTATCGCGGTAGCATTAATAGTTTTCATTACCCGTTTTTACAAACAATCGGTTCCCAGTACAGAAACTGACCCTGTAATAGCAGGCAGTATGGCATAATTTACAATGAGCGTAAAAGCATCAACATCTAAAAACAGGTTAACCGCCAATGCCGTAACCTCCACCTGCTGTTATTGCGGGGTGGGTTGCGGCGTTGTGGTGAACAAAGAAAAGAACGGTACCATTACGCTTCAGGGAGATGCAGCGCACCCCGTAAATAAAGGGATGCTTTGCAGCAAGGGACTTAACCTGCATTATACCGTAAATGATAAAAGCGACAGGCTGCTTTATCCGCAGATGCGGTACAACAAAAGTATGCCCATGCAACAGGTAAGCTGGGATGAGGCGCTTGATCGCACTGCCGCTGTTTTTAAAACTTTTATTGATAAATACGGACCAGATTCCGTAGCCTTTTATGCCTCAGGACAGTGCTTAACCGAAGAATACTATGTGGTTAACAAATTGATGAAAGGGTTTATCGGCAGCAATAATATCGATACCAATTCGCGTTTGTGCATGAGCAGCGCGGTTGCTGCTTATAAAATAGCCCTGGGCGAGGATAGCGTTCCCCTTTGTTATGATGATATTGAACTGGCCGACTGCTTTTACATTATGGGCGGTAACCCGGCCTGGTGCCACCCTATTTTATGGCGCAGGGTTGAGGCGCACAAAGCGGCTAACCCCAATGCAAAGATCATTGTGGTTGATCCGCGGGTCACGGATACCTGCGCCATTGCCGATCTGCATTTACAGATCAATCCGGGTACCGATATTACCCTTAACCATGCCATAGGCAGGTTATTGATAGAGAACGGCGACATCGACATTGATTTTATTAATAACCATGCCGAAGGCTTTGAGCAGTACAGCACCATTGTTTTTGAAAGAACGTTATCTGAAGCAGCCCATATTTGCGGGCTGCGCGAAGCCGACATCCGCCTGGCGGCAAAATATATTGGCGAGGCAAAAGGGTTTATTACTATGTGGACCATGGGCCTTAATCAAAGCGCTATTGGTGTAAACAAAAACCTGAGCCTAATTAATTTAAACCTTATTACCGGGCATATCGGAAAGCCCGGCTCGGGCCCGTTATCATTAACAGGTCAACCCAATGCTATGGGCGGCCGGGAAGTTGGTGGATTGTCTAACATGCTCCCGGCCCATCGCAACCTGGCCAATCCCCTGCACCGGGAAGAAGTACAAAAATTTTGGGGCGGTACAACTATACAACCCAAGCCCGGCTTAACGGCTACTGAAATGTTCGAGGCTTTGAACGATGGCCGCTTAAAAGCCATCTGGATCATGTGCACCAACCCATTGACCAGTCTGCCTAATGTGCGCCTGGCCGAGGAAGCTTTAAAGAAAGCCAAATTTGTAGTAGTACAAGAGATCAGTAATAAGCCTGAAACTTTGGCTTATGCCGATGTGATTCTCCCCGCTGCTGCCTGGGCCGAAAAGGAAGGTACCATGACCAACTCCGAACGCCGCATCAGCTATCTGAATAAGATTCTGGAAGCGCCGGGCGAAGCCCTACCCGATGCCGAGATCATTTGCCGCTTTGCCCGCAAAATGGGTTACAAAGGTTTCGATTTTGAAAACCCGGCTGCTATTTACGCCGAGCATGTAAAGCTCACCGCCAAAACCAACATTGACATTAGCGGATTGAGCTATGCTGTTTTAAAGGAACAAAAAACTGTACAATGGCCCTATAAAAAGAAAAGTCAAGCCAAAGGCACGCCCCGTTTATTTATTGACAAGATATTTTATACACCATCAACAAAGGCGGTGATCAGCCCGGTTGCGGATACCTTGACCAGCGAGATGCCCGATGACGAATTTCCATTCATATTAACCACCGGCCGTATCCGTGATCAGTGGCATACGATGAGCAAAACGGGTAAGGTAAACAAACTTAACCAGCATTATAAACAAGCTTTTTTAGAGATCCACCCTAATGATGCTGCCACATTGCAGCTTAAAGAGGGCGATATCACTGTGATCACATCGCGTAGAGGTGAAGTGAGGGTACAAGCCAAATTAACTACTCAAATAAAACAAGGCGTGGTGTTTTTACCCATGCATTGGGGCAAAATTTTAAATAATGACCTTAACCGGGCTAATAACCTGACCAGCGATAAAGTTGATCCTATATCAAAAGAACCTGACTTTAAATATTGTTCCGTTAGTCTGCAAAAATACAAAAAGCCATTTCAGCGCATTGTAGTAGTTGGCGCAGGTGCAGGCGCGTATGGCTTTGTAAAATCGTACCGGGAACTGAACCCTGATGATGAGATCACGATATTCAGTAAAGAGAATCATCCTTTTTATAACCGTGTCATGCTGCCCGACTACATTAGCGGCGAACAAACATGGGAGCAACTGGTAAAAATGAAGGACTCGGAAGAGCCGGCCTACAAGATCAGGATGCTGCGGGGTGTAAGTATTGAAAAAATTGACCGGGCTAACAAGCAGGTTACCGACTCACGGGGAGTTAAAACACCTTATGATATTCTGCTATTAGCCACTGGCAGCCGGGCATCGGTACCTAAAAACGTACCGTCGCTACCGGGCATATTTACCATGCGCAGCCGTAACGATGCCGATAGCTTTATAAAGCATGTACCGCAGGGTGGTCATGTTGTAATTGTTGGCGGTGGTTTACTGGGTTTGGAAATGGCTGCTTCGTTGCGAGAAATTGGCATCAGGATCACTATTGTACAGCGTGTATCGCGCTTTTTAAACCGACAGTTGGATGTGCTGGGCAGTCAGCTACTGGCAGAAGAAATGGCTGATCAGGGTTGTGATATTTATTATGACGATGAGGTGCAGCTGTTCTACGGCCGGTCTAAGTTAACAGGGGTTGGTTTAAAGAGCGGGAACAAAATAGATTGTGATGCCATGATATTAGCCATTGGCACCACCCCGAACCTGGAGATAGCTAAAGATTGCGGGCTGGATTGCAAGCGTGGTGTTATTGTAAATGAACGCATGCAAACCAGCGACCCTGACATATATGCCATTGGCGAAATTGCCGAGTTTGAAGGAACCATGTATGGTATTACCGCAGCCGCCGAACAACAAGCAGAGGTAATGGCCAAATACATGAACGGCGATATTGCCAGCTATTATAAGGGCACGCTGTTCATGAACATCATTAAAATTCATGGGTTTGACCTGTGCAGCATCGGCTTGTCTGAATGCCCGGATAATCAAAACTATGAGGAAATTGTGTTTATTGACAAGGCCAAACGTTACTATAAAAAATGTATTATTCACGATGACAGGCTGGTTGGCACTATCCTGATAGGCGATAAAAGCGAGTTCCTGGAGTTTAAGGAACTGATAGCCAATAAAACCGAACTGAGCGAAAAACGCATCCAGCTATTACGCAGCGGCAACAAGGCCGAACCTGTATTGGGCAAACTGGTGTGCAGCTGTAATAATGTTGGCAGCGAAAACATCCAGAACAAGATTGCTTCGGGATGCGATAACCTGAAGGACCTGTGCAATAGTACGGGTGCGGGAACCGGTTGCGGATCATGCCGGCCCGAAGTAAAACGGCTACTGGAAGAGATGCTTAAAAATGATGTTTTAGTAAAATAAGGAAGGCGATGGAGGAAAAAGAAACTTATTGTATCAAAGTAAATCTGCCGGGTGGAGTGGTATCTGCCGGAGATCTGTATGAGCTTTTACTGATTGCCGAAAACGCGGGCGCTCAGGCTATCCGGGTTGGCAACAGGCAGCAATTGTTTTTCTGCATCGAGGCTAACCGACTGGAAGATATGGAAACAGACATGCTGCGGGCTGAGATCGACTATGAAATAAACGAAGATGAGTTTCCAAACATCATTAGCTCCTATGTTACCGATGCTGTTTTCAATAGCGAAAGCTGGATAAAAGAAGGGGTTTATAAAGATATTTTTGATCTGTTTAATTTTAAACCCAGATTAAAGATCAACCTGGTTGATAAGCATCAAACTTTTGTACCTTTCTTTAGCGGCAATTTTAATTTCATCACCTCTGATGTAAGCAATTACTGGTACCTGTATATCCGTTTCCCAAAAACAAATGACATATATTGCTGGCCTTCGCTGATTTACTCAGATGATATCCCGGTTATCAGTAAAATAGCCGAAAAAGTGATTGCCGATCATAAAGCGCTGTTCTACGACCAGCAAAATATCAATTATCAAAAATTCCATAAACTGGTTATTGCCGAAAATGAATTTATTGATCAGCCTATAACCGAGCCATTGAAACTGCCCGATTTTCAGCTTCCTTATTATGAAGGCTTCAACAAGTATGTGAACAATAAATACTGGCTGGGCATTTACAGGCGTAATGAGCTGTTCCCACTGGAGTTCATGAAGGATATTTGTACCATATGCGTCAAAAACCGTATCGGCCAAGTATATACCACTCCCTGGAAATCATTAATGATAAAAGGCATCAACGAGGCCGACCGTAAAGAATGGGGTATCATCCTGAACAAATACCGGGTAAATGTAAGACATGCCTCTAATGAACTGAACTGGCAACTGGAAAACCTAAACAGCGAAAGCCTGGAACTAAAGCAGCAACTGGTAAGGGAATTTGAGGAATATGACCTGCGTACATACCGTCTTTGCTTCGCCATAAAAATGCAGCCTAAAACAGGCCTTCCGGGTTCTATCATCATCAAAAAGCGAAAAACTGATGTGTTTGATGTGTTGCATACCCGCGATTTTAATCCAAACACCAAAGATTATGTTACTTATAAAGAGAAAGTAGCACGACATGATCTTGGCCAGTGTTTGATTGGGCTGTGCAACTATTTTTATGGTATTTTAATTGACGACAGCATATCACTGCCTTCCCCATCAATTGAAATGGAGGATCAGGAGACCAACCAGGAGACCCATCATATTTATCAATGCAAAAACTGTTTCAGCATTTATGATAAAACCTATGGCGATATAATGAATGGAATTGCTGCAGGTATCGATTTTGAAACACTCATTGATTACTCATGCCCGGTTTGTGAATCATCAAAAGATAGTTTTATCCGTATAGAAAACAGAGCAACCAGCGTTAAATAAATTATATTTACGCTAAGTTATAGCTATGAGTAAATTAAACGCCGCCTTTGAGCAATTTGATGCATACAATCAAAAAGACCCCAATACTTTTACCTGGGAAAGTATTACCTATCCGCAGGAGTATTTTTTAGCTTTAAAACTATACGAGTGGGTTAATAAGCTTGACCCTAATGCCGACGAAGAATTGTTGCTCGCATCCCGTAGTCAGCACATAGGCCGTTGGGAAATACCCCGCAACACCTACCCCGAAGGCAGGGAATCCTATTTAAAATGGCGTAAGGACCTGGCCCAATATCACGCGGAAAAAGCGGCTGCCATTATGGAACAGGTTGGCTACTCCCCTGAACAAATTGCGCGTGTTAAGCAAATTTTACTCAAGCAAAAGATCAAGGTTGATCATGACGTACAAACCATAGAGAACGCACTGTGCCTGGTTTTCCTGCAATTTCAGTACGAGGATTTTCACCCTAAATATGAACCCGAAAAAGTGATCAATATCCTTAAAAAATCGCTGTTAAAAATGGATGCTCATGGTCATCAGTTTGCGCTGGGTTTAAACTATTCTGAAAAAGGTTTGCATTATATACAGGAGGCTTTAAAACTCATCAAAAGTTAACTTTTAAAGCATATTATTAAAGAGGCATTTTGTAACAATTCACTTGCATCATGCTACTATAAGCTTTATAAACAAACAATTAAGCTATTAAACCCTTTACTTATTGATAAATCAATAAGAATGTCAAAAGGGGTTAAAATAACATTAAAAGTATTAGGCAGCATTATAGCTTTGGTTATAGTTGCCTTTATTGCTGTTTTTGTCTATGTTGTTTTAAATAAGCAAAAGGTACTTAAGCTCATCACTACCGAGCTTAGTAAGAACCTGAATGGCACCCTTACCATTGGCGCGCTTGATCCTACTTTTTTCAAGGGCTTCCCGGGGGTATCCGTGGTGTTAAAAAATGTGGTAATTAAAGATAAGCTTTGGCCAGCCCACCATCATATTTTATTGGACGCTAAAGATCTTTATGTTTCGGTAAACGCCATGGCCTTGCTTAAGGGCACTGTTGACATTAACAAAATTGAGATCAGTAATGCCAATATTGATCTGTTTACAGATAGTACGGGCTATAGCAATACCGCGGTTTTTAAAGTTAAACCTAAAGAAAACAACAAACCCGACGAAAAAGCCAGCACATCAACCCAAATAAAACGCTTTGAACTGAACAATGTAAACTTTGTTGTAGACGACCGCAGGGCATTTAAACTATTTAAGTTTGAGGTAAATGATGTAAATGGAAGAATGGACTACCCCGCTACCGGCTGGAATGCTCATCTCCGGTTAAAAACACTGGTAAAAAGTTTTTCTTTTAACACCAGGCGAGGCAGTTTTTTAAAAGACAAGCTGCTAAGCGGTCCTTTTGATATCAGTTACAATAACAAGAGCAAACTTATAGTTGCTGCTCCTAATAAACTAAATATTGGTGATGATACTTTTACAATAGGCGGTAAATTTAACCTGGCTAAAGATCCGGCTGATTTTACATTAGATATCGCAAATGATAAGATCCTGTGGTCAAGTGCTGCAAACCTGCTTGCGCCAAACATCACTAAAAGTCTTAATATGTTCAATCTTGACGATCCTATTGCCGTAACCTGCACCCTTAATGGCAGTTTTGGTGGTGGTGGCGATCCCTTAATTTTTGTTACCGCCAAAGTAAAAAATAATACATTGACCACACCGGGCGGCAAAATTGATAATTGCAGCTTTAACGGTGTGTTCTCTAACAATTATATCAATGGCAAAGGATTAAATGATGATAACTCCATTATAAAACTGTATTATTTTAATGGCAGCTATAAGCAAATACCGTTTACTGTTGATACCGCAGTGGTAAACAACCTGAATGTCCCTATAGCCACGGGCATATTTAAATCACACTTTGATGTGAAAAAACTTAACCAGGTAATTGGCGAACAGAGCCTTAGATTTACTAATGGTACGGCTGATATTAAAATGGCATACCAGGCTCCACTCGTAAATTTCAGACTAACCAAACCCATGTTAAGCGGAACCGTTAATATTAAAAATGCCGATGTAAGTTATTTACCGCGTAACCTTAACTTTAAAAACACAGGTATCTCCCTCAAGTTTACCAGGAATGATCTGTTCATAAACAACATCCGACTGCAAACAGGCAATAGTGTGGCATATTTGGAGGGGCGTGTCAATAATTTTTTAAATCTGTATTATACCGCTCCCGAAAAAATATTGATAAGCTGGCAAATACGCAGTCCGCAACTGTACATAGCCGAGTTTTTAGGATTTTTGAACGCCAGGCAAAGTACTGCACATCCAGTTAAAACAAGGAACGGTAACCCCAATTTACACAACCAATTAAATACGGCTTTTGATAAAGGTAAGGCCGAACTGCACCTGCGCGTTGCTAAAGTTTATTATAAAAAGTTTTTAGCTACCGACGCCACTGCCGATCTGTTATTGGCCGATAATAGCATACATGTTCAAAATGTAAGTGTAAAGCATGCCGGTGGATCGTTAAAGTTAGCCGGGAATATTAAGCAGAACGGGGC
>NZ_JBFUJG010000062.1:0-33403 GCF_056401495.1 Mucilaginibacter sp. P4_E8 | reverse complement strand
CTATATCGGCGGTGTCTACCTCTTCCCATTCCGAACAGAGAAGTCAAGCCCGCCAGAGCCGATGGTACTGCGGTAAAACGTGGGAGAGTAGGTCGGTGCCCAATCTTAAATCAAGCCCTTGCTGGAAACAGTCAAGGGCTTTTTTGTGCAATCAACTTTCCTCCCGAAGTGTTCATATGTACACCCGTGAACGCGAAGGAACACCAATGAACGCCTGGTAATCAGGTATATACATTTGTAACCTTACTGACAAAACACGGTCACCATTTGCATAAAAAGAAAGCCTGGGGTAGTGTGATTCCTTCCCTGGGGAAGGGGGAGGAAGGGGTTTAGTAAGCATTGCAAGTTTGTGTCGCGTGTAGAAACCCCTCCCGGTCACTGCACAATCACCTCACCCCTCCCGTGGGGAGGGAATATATACGGGGATTATCATCTTCAGAATCCCGGCGGGCTTATTTAATAACCAATAAAGGGAAAACCCCTTACTCATAAAAAAAGACGCATGTGATGCGTCTCTACAATAGTTGTAATTGGTAATTTCCTACCCCAACGCCTCATATATCTCCGCACTCAACAACCCACTCCCGCCACCGTAATGCTGTACTATTTTAACATCTGGGTTATTAGCCCTAAAATAGGTGCTTAGCTTATCTTCTGATGGTTCTTCAATGCCTCCACCCAACAGTACCATGGCAAATGTTTGTTTGTCAAAGGTACTCATGGCTTCCTCATCGGTAATGCAGCCGGTTGCATTCCAGGCCGGGTTATTATTTACGAGGCGTATTACGGTTGCCAGTATCTCTGGATGGCGGCCTATTACTAATATTTGTGTTTGGTTCATTGTTTGAAATTTAACATTATCCCTTTGTTCAGCACCCCTCCTTGCCTTTGGCAAAAGAGGGGGCCGAACAACTCATCAATCATCAATAAAAAACTTAAAACTCCATTGGGACATCTATCAGCAAAAATTCTGCATCTGTAAGGGCGGTTATCTTAAATTGACCGGTATCCCAAATGCCCAGTGCATCACGTGTATTTAATAGCTCACCATTAATTTCAACCTGGCCGCTAAGTACAAAAGCGTAAACGCCGTTACCTTGTTTTTTGATGGCATATTCGGTATCAATCCCTTTATCAAACTTACCGAGGTGAAACCAGGCATCCTGATGGATCCATACGCCTGCATCATCAGCATTCGGCGATAATACCTGCTGTAATTTGTTATGTCTGTCTTCTAAATTAAGGGTTAGCTGATCGTACCGGGGCTCTACATTCTTTTTGTTGGGATATATCCAGATCTGTAAAAACTTGACCTGGCTGGCCCGGTCGTTATTGTATTCACTATGATAAATTCCGGTACCGGCGCTCATGGCCTGTATATCGCCATTTTTTATTACAGCCACATTGTTCATGCTGTCTTTATGCTCCAGATCGCCTTCTAATGGTATGGAAATAATCTCCATGTTATCATGCGGATGTTTGCCGAAGCCCATACCGGCATCCACCGTATCATCATTCAATACGCGCAATGCACCAAACTGCATCCTGTCGGGATTGTAATATCCCGCAAAACTAAACGACTGATAGCTGCTGAGCCATCCATGGTTGGCGTGGCCGCGTGTTTCGGCTTTATGAAAAATGGTTTGTGCCATAATGTTTGCTTTTAAATTGTACAACAAATTTAAGGCAGCAAGAATGGTGTACACTTGATGTACATTAAGAAAGTCATAAGTCTGGAGTTTTGAGTCTTAAGTCATAAAATAAAGTCGAGTCACCATGACTTCTAACTAAGGCCTTTCGACTTAAAACTTCTTCCTCACCATCTCACTCCGCATCCGGCTAAAAAATTCGGGAGTAACACCAATATATGATGCTATTTGTTTTTGTGGCAAGTGATCAATCAGGGTAGGATAACGTTTGCAGAAATTATTATAACGCTCTTCGGCAGTAAGGCTCAATCCATCGATCAATCTTTGCTGACTGGCCACTAATGAGTTTTCAACAAGTATCCTGAAAAAGTGCTCAAACTTAGGTATCTGCAAGTATAATTTCTCCTGGTTTGCTTTTGATAGCAACAGTACATCAGTATCCTCCAATGCCTCAATATTAAGGATGCCCGGTTTTTGTGAGAGCAGGCTGTACATATCGGCTATCCACCAATCTGGCGGGGCAAAGCTCAGCACATGTTCAATGCCGCCCTTATCAACAGTATAACCCCTTAAACAGCCGGCGGTAACAAAGGCCGAATGTTTGCATATATCGCCATTAGTAAGCAAAAACTGTTTGCGCTTTAGTTTTTTAGGTTGCAGATAGGTGGTAAAGATATCCTGCTCCTCTTTGGTTAAATGGATATGTTTTGCAAGATTTTGAAGTATGAGGTTAAACGACATATGCAAAAATGAATTTTATTTATTTTATAAAGGCAGTGTATAAGCAATTATTCTTTTTGAGGCTTATTTTTTTTAATAAAATGTAAATTAGCCTTTATAGGCCTGTAATATCCTGCCTTGAATTTGATGTAAATTAGCTTTATTAATGCCAAAATAAAGGTATGTTATGCTTATAAAGCAGGATTTATAAGTTGAAAATTATTAATATGATTGTGAATACCTTAGGGCTGTTTACCCGCAGGTAATTTGCAAACTATGTAAACCCGATATGCATTTCCAATTAATGCATAAAGTAATTATTAATAGATAACCTTATGATGAAGAATTATGCTTTAATAATCTGGATGTTTGTTTTTGCTACATCGTCTGCATTTGCTCAACAAAAATTTAATGGCCTTGATGTAAACCTTGGTAATATTTACCGTTTATCTGATGCCAAAACACGGTCGATAAGTCCCGAGAATTTTAATGGCGAAAAGGGAAAAGGGGGCATGGCGACCACCGGAACCGGCGCCAATGCCGCGCGTGACCTGGGGCAAACCTGGAAAGTAAGTCCGAGCGTAATTATAAAAAAAGGAACCACTTATACCATTGCCGAAATTGATGGCCCGGGTGCTGTTCAGCATATCTGGATGACACCTACCGGCAACTGGCGTTACTCCATACTCCGTTTTTACTGGGACGATGAAACAACCCCATCTGTTGAAGTGCCGGTTGGCGATTTTTTTTGCATGGGCTGGGGTAAATACTCACCATTGCAGTCGCTGGCAGTTGCAGTTAACCCGGGCAGCGCGTTTAATTGCTACTGGCCAATGCCATTCCGCAAAAAATGCCGCATAACTATGGAAAACATTGATGACAAGGATATGGTGCTATATTATCAGGTTGATTACACACTTACACAAGTTCCTGATGATGCCGCGTATTTTCATGCGCAGTTCAGAAGGGTAAACCCATTGCCTTATAAAAAAGATTTTGTTTTGGTAGATAGTATTAAAGGCAAAGGGCAGTATGTGGGGACTTATCTGGCCTATGGCTCCAACAAAAACGGCTGGTGGGGCGAAGGCGAGATCAAATTTTTTATGGACGGCGATACCAAATTTCCTACCATAAATGGCACAGGAACCGAGGACTATTTTTGCGGATCGTATGACTTTGACACCCATCATAAGGATGCTAACGGTAAAGAGGAAGAGAAGACAGAATACACTGAATTTTGCAGTCCTTACAGTGGCTTGCACCAGGTGATCCGCGGCGACGGACATTACAGTATTGCGCAGCGTTTTGGTTTATACCGCTGGCATATTGCTGATCCGATACGATTCGAAAAAAGTTTGAAGGTTACTATACAAGCATTGGGCTGGCGGCACGACGGCCGGTATATGCCTTTGCAGGATGACATTGCATCAACCGTGTTTTGGTACCAGAGCGGCCCGCACGGCCCTTTCCCTAAACTCCCCTCACGTGACGAACTGGAAGTTAACTAATGTTGAAACTTAAATCTGCTTGATGAAACTATATAAAATAACGAAAGGCGTTCTTTTGGAATATAATGACTCCGCTTATATTATTGACGATGAATGGGACAGCCTGATTAATCGTGATGATTTGGCTGCGTATCTGCAATTGATATCCGAAGATACTACCCCAATAAGTGCGGAAGTAAAAAATGAATATTTGAGCGGTAAGATATTGCCGCCAATAGGCAGCCAGGAAATTTGGGCAGCCGGTGTTACCTACCTCAAAAGCCGGGATGCCCGGATGGAAGAATCGGAAACTTCGGGTGGTGCAAGTTTATATGATAAGGTGTATGATGCTCCCCGGCCCGAATTATTTTTTAAAGCCATAGCACAAAGGGTGGCAGGCCATAATACCGAGGTTTATATCCGTAAGGATTCGGAATGGAACGTGCCCGAGCCCGAGCTTACCCTGTTCATCAATTCCAAAGGAATTATTCAGGGTTATACGATAGGTAACGATATGAGCTCGCGGAGTATTGAGGGTGAAAACGCTTTGTATCTGCCGCAGGCAAAAATATACGAAAAAAGTGCTGCGCTGGGCCCTTGCCTGCTGGTAACATCAACACCTATTGCTACGGAATCGGTCATAAAAATGATCATTAAGCGTAAGGGCGAAGCTGTTTACGAGGATGCCACAACAGTATCACGTATTAAGCGTTCTTTTACCGAACTGGTGGGTTATTTATATAGCGAATGCGATTTCCCGGTAGGGTGTTTTTTAATGACAGGTACTTGTTTGGTGCCGCCACCTACTTTTACGCTGCAGCAAGGCGATGTGGTGGAGATCACGATTGATGGGATAGGGATGCTGGTAAATACTATCGGACTAAATCCAAAACATAAATAATAATGGCATGAGAAGGGTTAATGCTTTATTTTTTGCTTTATTGATGACCTGTTTAAATGCATGTGATACTAAAATGGACCAACCCGCCGAAGGTACCTTTGGGTACGACCTGAAATTTTTAAAAGCCAAAGACAGTGTTATTGTTTTAAAAAGTAACGATGGCAATGGTCAGGTGATAGTTTCGCCAAAATACCAGGCTAAAGTATTTACATCAACAGCTGGTGGTGCAGTGGGCAAAAGCTTTGGCTGGATAAATTATAAAACATTTGATGTCAAAGAGCCCGACCCTCATATGAACGCCTACGGTGGTGAAGACCGCCTGTGGCTTGGCCCCGAGGGCGGCAGGTTCTCCCTGTTTTTTAAGCCCGGTACCAAAATGGAGTTCGATAACTGGCATACCCCACCTGCCATTGATAATGAAAGCTGGGATCTGGTTTCGGAAACCGGTAAAAAAGCCAGTCTGACGAAAAACACCTACATACAAAATTATGCAGGTACAGAATTAACCATAAAACTACAACGCGACATTGAAATATTGGAGCCCGCCGATATAAAACAAATGCTGGGAATTGATGACCCGGGTACTGCGATTAAATCTGTAGGGTTTAGCACTACCAATACTATTATTAACAGCGGCACTACAGCCTGGGATAAAACCAGCGGGGCACCTTGTTTATGGAACCTGGATATGTTTACACCCTCGCCAAAAACGGTAATTGTTGTGCCTTTTCAGGAAAAAGCTACGGGTAAAATTGCCACCACAAACTACTTTGGCGAAATACCAAAAGACAGGATCAGCTACAAAAGCGGTGTATTATTATTCAAGGCGGATGGAAAATCGCGCGGTAAGCTGGGTATCCCGCCAAACCGAGCCAAAAATATGGCTGGTAGTTATGATGATGCCAACCAGGTGTTAACCATTACCCTTTTTGATTTGGATAGCAAAGCCGATTATTTGAACCAGGAATGGAAACCAGATACCGAGCCGTTTACGGGTGATGCCGTTAATGCTTATAACGACGGGCCACTGGCAAACGGCAGCCAAATGGGGCCATTTTATGAAATTGAAAGTGTATCGCCGGCAGCATTCTTAAAACCGGGCGAAAGCTTATCGCACAAACATAGTGTGTTTCATTTTACCGGCGATAAGGAAGGTCTGAATAAAATAGCCCTGAAAACTCTGGGCATTTCACTTCATGATATTACAACAACATTTAAATAAACCAGTTAAAACCTAATTATAAACCAATTACAATCTCCAATGTCAAAAAATAAAGATCTGTTTGCAGTAGCCCTTATCACTTCCCTGTTTTTTATATGGGGCTTTGCTTTAAACCTTAATCCCATATTAATACCTCACCTTAAAAAGGCTTGTCAGTTAAGCGATCTGCAATCATCATTGGTTGATTCCGCATCATATTTTGCTTATTTCTTGTTACCCATACCCGCCGCCCAATTCATGAAACGTTATGGCTATAAAGGCGGGATATTGTTAGGTTTGATAATTTTCTCTGTAGGAGCATTCTTATTTTACCCTGCATCGATAGTAAGAAACTATGCGTTTTTCCTCGGAGCATTGTTCATTATATTTTCAGGAGCAGCTTTCCTGGAGACTGCGGCCAACCCATACATTACGGTGATCGGCGATCCGGCAGGAGCTACACAGCGTATAAATTTTGCACAGTCGTTCAATGGACTGGCAGCCGTGCTGGCACCATTTGTAGGAGGACTGGTCATTTTATCAGGTAAAACTTTAACAGCAGCACAGGAAGCGGCCATGTCGCCAAGTCAGTTAAATGAATATTTGAACAAAGAAGCATCATCGGTACAAATGCCTTTTATCATTATAGGCGTCGGGGTATTAATAGTGGCTATACTTTTATTCAGAACACATTTGCCTGTAATTGTTGAAGAAGGCGAAGGAATGGAACATCATGAAAGCTTATCGGTTTTTCAAAGAATGGGCTCTCTTTTTAAAGAAAAGAATTTAAGAGCAGGAGTAATAGCACAGTTTTTTTATGTGGGCGCACAGGCCTGTGTAGGTAGCTTTTTCATCCGTTTTTCTGAACGTGTAGCCGGAATGGATGAAAAATTAGCAGCAAATTACTTAACAGCCGCCATGCTTGCGTTTTTGGCAGGCCGGGCTATCGGGACATTCTTAATGACCTTTATTAACCCGGTAAAACTGCTGGCTATTTTCGGTATTACCAATGTAGCATTGATCGTGCTATCAGTTTTTTTACACGGAAAGTTCCCTGTATTCGCGTTAATTGGTGTTGAGTTTTTTATGTCAATCATGTTCCCGACCATATTTTCATTAGCCATCCGTGGTTTGGGTGGCAAAACAAAAGAAGGTTCATCCCTGGTGATCATGGCTATAGTTGGCGGGGCTGTTTTCCCGCCCATCATGGGTCGCTTGTCTGATATGACCAATATACAGGTGGCCTACCTGGTACCGGCAGCCTGTTTCTTGTTTGTATTTTATTTTGCTGTTAAAAACCTGAAAGTAAAAGAGGTAGAAATAGTTGTAGCGCATTAATAAGTATTGAATAATTATAACATATAAAGATGAATTTAGAACTCACAGATAAAGTAATTATAGTAACCGGCGGTGCGAAGGGCATCGGCGAGGGGATTGTAAAAGTTTTGGCCGGCGAGGGCGCTATACCGGTTATAGTTGGCCGCGTTGAGGCCGATAACCTTAAAGTGGTACATGCGGTTGAAGCCGCGGGCGGCAAAGCCTTCCAGGTAGTAGCCGAACTTACCGACCCCACAGCAAGCGAAAAAGCTATAAAAGCTGTTGTTGCTCAATTTGGCCGTATAGACGGGCTGGTGAACAACGCCGGTGTAAATGATGGCGTAGGTTTGGAGAGTGGAGATTATGAAGGTTTTGTAGCATCGTTGCATAAAAATGTGGTGCATTATTACCTGATGGCGCACCATGCTTTACCGGAATTAAAAAAATCAAAAGGCGCTATATTAAACATCACCTCAAAAACCGCCGATACCGGACAGGGACATACCTCGGGCTATGCTGCAGCAAACGGGGGTCGTAATGCCTTAACCCGGGAATGGGCTGTTGAACTGTTAAAGTATGGGGTACGTGTAAACGCTATTGTGGTGGCCGAGTGCTGGACTCCGCTATATGCCAACTGGATAAAAACACTATCGGACCCAGAAGCCAAGCTGCGCGAAATTGAATCAAAAATACCACTGGGTAACCGCATGACCACCTCCGAAGAAATTGCCAATACCACCGCTTTCTTACTATCGCCAAGATCAAGCCATACAACCGGGCAACTGATATATGTTGATGGTGGTTATGTGCACCTTGACAGGGCGCTGGCCAATGCCTGATGAGGGCGTATTAAGCATATAAAAGCCTTACGAAGCTTCAACTTCGTAAGGCTTTTTTTATTATTGCTGACTGGTTATAGCGAAAATGCTTTTAAATACAAAGGCCCCTGAGTATCCCAATTCTTCATTACTGATACCAGCTTATCATGCAGTTGTTTGTTATTTACCGCTTTCCCCTTTTTAGGCGGGGTAAGGGCTTTATCATCAACAGGCATATCGGTTACTTTGGTTGCAAACCAGGTAACGTTTTCATGGGGCAGGGCTACGCCTAATATCATTCCTGGTAAACCGCAAAATGACTCAGGTCCTCCGGGTACGGGTATCTCTTCGGTATAAAAGGCCACCACATAAATAGAATCAAGCATTAAGGCGTTGGCCCGGCGACAGGTATAGCCGGCAATATCACGGGTTTCATTTGTAATTTTCCAGCTAATTTTCCTTGTGCTGTCTTTTACCAGAAAAACTTCTTCAAATACATTTTTCTGGGTAATGTTTGTGCCGGTACTAAGATCTGTAAAAACATTATTTACCTGGTTTGACAGCGGACCATTTGAAAAAAAATTATTCGAAACGTTTTCAGGTTCAATGGGGGTAAATAATGTTTTATTATTACCAAAGGTCAGGGTGCTTTTTAATACCTTGAACTGTTTTTGCGATCTTTTATAAGCATCATAAGCGGGTTGCAGATAACTTTCATTATCCTTATTAATTTGTTTTTGAAAAACGGCAAACATGTTAATGGTTTTTTCAAAAGTAATAGTGCCGTTCTGTGTAAAATGCTTGTTTTGTGCAAATAGCCGGTTGCCGCTAAGCACAAATAAAAAAGTGATTGATAGCAGAATGTATTTCATGGTCATTATTTTTTAGGTGTGCCGCCGCCCATGTGGTTAAAATCCCAAACAAGCGAAAGCATAAAATATCTTCGTATAGTAGTATAGCGTTCCTGGGTAAGAATATTGGTAGAACCGGTTCTGCTGTAGCCCGTGTTTTGATTTAGCAGGTCATTACCCGAAATGGATAATTTCAGACTTTCATCCTTTAAAAATGATTTGCTGATATTGGCATTCAGGGTAGTCCGTTTAAAATCCTCACTAAATGCCTGTGTTGCGGCATTATACTGGTAATTAGCATCGGAACTTACTTGGAATTTTCCGGGCAGATAAATATTAAATCCTCCGTAAGCATTAAACCCACGACCATTATTGTTTACCTGTTGCTGCAATGACGATGAGTTAACGGTATAGGTAGGGCCGGCACTTGTCCAAAAGTCATATTTTTTTTGTTTGTATACTGAAAATCTCAATTGCGCCGTGTAAGTATATGATTTGGTTTCATTTAACAGGTTATTGGTCATGTTATAAAACGTGTTTCCATTTGCTCCCAGGTTAATCCCCCCATTTATATCTGTTTTAAAGAGTTTTTGGCCAAAGCCTGTATTAAAATAAAAATTAGATGTCTGCTTATTTTTCAGGTTTGATGACTGATAGGTACTGGCCCCTGCCGAGTCGGTAACTACATTACTCACAATAGGGTTTATAGTGCGTGAATAAGAGCCATTGAGGTAGATAGACTGGCTGCTTAATACCTTATAGGAATAGTAATAAAAGCTTAGCCGGTTGGTAAATGATGGCTTAAGATCGGGGTTACCTAAAGTGATATTCAATGGATCGGTATTTACTATTACAGGCTGTATTTGGTTAATTGTAGGCTGCGTAGTATTGCCATTGTAGTTTAAAGAGAATGTTTGTTGCTGCGAAAACTTATATTGAAAGCTGGCCTGCGGGTTCCAGTTTACAAAATTACGCGTAATGGTGTTATTGGTAAATTCATCAATCTGTTTAAAATCCACGACTGATACCTTTGTACCAAAGTTGACAATGGTTTTATTTTTTTTATAGTTAAAAACCGCTCCAAACTGGTTTGATAGTTGGTTCAGTTTAAAATTATTACTTAGCGAACTGTCTAACAAGGTGTATTCGCCGGGCGATGCCTGGTTGAATGATCGTCTGTCCGATCGGCCATTGTTTATCCCCAGCCCATAATTTACGATAACGGCAAATGTTTTGGTAAAGGGTTCTGAATAGGTAATATTGGTATTTAATACCGAAGTGTGGGTCAGCGTAGTTTTATATTGATCAATTTTGCGCATACTATCCAATCCGCCGCCAATGTTATAATAATCGATCTCGGATTTTAAAAAGCCTTTGGTTTCATTTTGATTGAGCGCCTCATTGATGTTTACAGAGAAGGTGCGGCCCACCTTTTTAAATTTCTTAGTATAAAGTATGTTAGCATTAAATATTTTTTGATCGGTGTTATTAAGTACACTCCTGTTGTTAGTGTTCAACAAAGTATCGTTACCTCTTAAGCTCCGGGTATTATATTTATCGTCAGTGATGCTGCTTTTTATGGTACCGTCAACCGCTATTTTTAAATTTGATGAGGTGTCAAGCTTAACAGTGTAGGTAGCATCAAGCTTTTGCCTGAACATGTGATTGTGAAAGGTTTGATCGTTATTAGAGGTAATGAATGTTCCGGGCAGGTTATTTTGGGTTAAAGTATTTTTGCTGCCATCAACATTTAATGAGCCTATTTTGTAATTGGTATTTAGTGTTTCCTTATCATTATTCCATTTGGTATCATAGTGTAAACCTCCGGATCGGGCCAATGGAATTCCCTGCCCGTTATATCTGCCGCTAAAGGAGTCCAGGTCGTCGCCGCCACCACCATAAAAATAAAATCCGCCGTCATCACTAACCTGCAAACCAGTGCCCCCATATTTGGAATTATCGTCCCAGCCTAAACCTACCTTACCAGTGTTACCAATAGTGCCATAGGCCGAGAATTTTTGCTTTCCTTTAAATCTGTTGAACATGGCCTGTTCCTGGTAATAACCATCGGTACCGCCCTCGGCATCCAGCTTACCGAAATAGCCGTTCTTTTTATCCTCTTTAAGTTTAATGTTGATGGTTTTGTTTTTCACGCCATCATCAATACCGGTAAATGCGGCCTGGTCGCTTTTTTTATCATATAGCTGCACTTTATCAACCATATCCGCGCGCAGGTTTTTGGTAACCAGGGTAGGATCGTCACCAAAAAACTCTTCGCCGTCAACCAATACCTTGCTTACAGTTTGGCCCTGGGCAGTTATTTTGCCGTCCTTATCTACCTGTATGCCGGGCAATTGTTTAAGCAGATCCTCTACCTTAGAATTAGGCTGCACGGTAAATGCCGCCGCATTAAATTCGGTAGTATCGCCTTTTATTTTAACAGCGGCTACTTTGGCTTTAATAATAACCTCGGCCAGCAACTGCGACTTGAGTATCATTTTGATGCGCCCGAAATCGTGTGTGGTATGTGCAGAATCAAGCGTAAACCGATCTACATAATCGGCATAGCCCGGATAAGTCACCATCAATATGAATTTCCCTTTTTTTAGATTGTTCATTGCAAATGTACCGTTGCTTACCCGGGTAAACTTTTGAAGCATCGAATCTTTGGCTGCTAAAACCATCACAGTGGAATTTGTTAACTGGGCGTTGGATGCGGTATCGGCTACGGAACCATTGATTGAATAATTGTTTTGTGCAAACACAGAAATTGTACTTAAACAAAATATTATTAATGCAGAAATTGTGATTTTCATAAGGTAGATTATGGAAACCAAGATATAACTAAAAGTTTAGTATTCAAAGGAATTTAACACTTTAACCTGTAATTTTAACATTTAATAATGGCTGTTTTATATAACTTATTGATTTTCTTTCGCATATAAAATATACGTTTACTCATATTTTAACATCTCAATAGGATCAAAGCGAGCATCTTTTTGTGCTGGATAATATCCAAAGAAAATACCCATTACAGCACAAACAATAAATCATAATAATATATGCTACACTGATACGAGAGCCGGCCATGACGGGGTTAGTGTAATTAGATTTGCTAAAACTACCAGCGCCATATCAACATTTTTCGGAAGTTTGAGTATAAATCCAGATGAACGGTTAACATTTTGAGTTGATAGTGGGTAAATAAAAACCCGGATGGGACAATTTCTTTAACCATCTGTTACTTAAAAAAAGTATATTTTAGCATTGTTATTTAAACGGCCAATCCCCTGGTTGGTTTAACTATAAACTTATGCTCCGAAATGGTAAAAAAAAGTAAAGTTTTATTGCTGAATTTAAAGCTATATAAGATCGTATTTCTTTTTATTATGCTGCTGCCGGCATTTAAAGGCAAAGCCCAGGGATTGATGTTTAACTCCAATGACAGTTTGCTTGGCGAACGTACATCCTATACGGTTTTTAATACCGATGTGCCTACATTTTATGATCATTTAAGGATGAGTTTTGATCTGTCGTTGTGGGATAATGACCATTTGGGTTATGTATTTAACATAATTGATAATAAAAATAACTCCTATAGTTTAACATACATCTTTAATTACAAGGGTTCGCCAACATTAAACTTTAATATCGACAGCAAAAGCAATAAGATCAAAATACCGCTCAGTTTGACCCAGTTAAAAAAAAGGCATTGGATCAATATAAAGGTTGATATTGATCTGCAAGCCAATACCGTAGGGTTTTATGTAAACGGTAAATGGTATAAAGCCACTGATTTTGGGTTTGATAGTAAAATAACACCCATTATTACCTTCGGGAAAAACCCACATTACTCTGATGTGCCCAAAATGGCTATTAAGAATTTAACTATTGGCGATGATAATAAAAGCTATGCCTTTGCCCTAAACGAGTGGTCGGGTAAAAATGTATATGACAACCACGATGAGATAAGGGGCCACGTGGAAAATCCGGTTTGGCTAATTAACGGCTCTTATTTTTGGGAAAAACGGGCCAACTTTAGTTTTAATGAAGTAGCGGGTATTAATTTTAATGCCAGGGATCAAACAGTGTTTATATTCAAGAGCGACTCGTTGGTGCTTTATGATATGAAAAATGGCATCATATCGGCCAGGGCCCTTCAAAACAAAATACCCATACCATTGCTATTAGGTAAAAGCATTATAAACACGAAAGAGAACAAGTGCTACGCTTATGAAGTATTGCGGGCATCTAAGCCTTCTCCGTGTATTGCCTCACTTGATCTGAGTACCTTAAAATGGGATGTAGTTGGCCATGCCAACATTCAGGAACAAAGGCACCACCACAATATATTTTATGATAAAGATCAGGAAGGCCTCTATCTTTTTGGTGGTTATGGTTCATTTGCCTACCATAACGATTTTTTTAAGTACAACAAGCAGACTGATAACTGGGACAAAACGATATTTACAGGCGACAGGATATCGCCGCGTTTTTTTTCGGCTTGTAGTCAGGCCAATGAAAATAACGAAGTATATATTTTTGGCGGATATGGTAATCAATCAGGTAACCAGATAGTGGGGGGCAAACATTTTTATGATTTGTACAAGGTTAACTTAACCAACCATACCATAAAAAAATGCTGGGAAATAAAGCCCGATGAAGAGGATTTTGTACCAACCAATAACCTGTTCATTTCAAAAGATAAAAAATACTTTTACGCACTGTGCTATCCGCATGAAAAGCCTAAAACGCAATTAAGGTTATACAAATTTTCTGTAAAAGATGGCTCATACCAGGTAGTTAGCGGGACTATCCCGGTTACATCTGAGCGCATTGAAAGCGATATTAACCTATTCTTTAACCCAGCGCAGGAGGAGTTTTTTTGCACCATACAAGAGTTTACCACACCCGCCAATTCAACCATCAGGATACTGGCTTTGGAGTTCCCGCCGGTAAGTCAGCAGGATTATGAAAGGTCGCAGCAGGCAATTGCCCCTGCTCCTCCGGTTTATAGATACGTAATAACGGGGATACTGGCCATCCTGTTAATAACCGGAACATTGATATACCTTAAAAGACGAAAAACAAATGAACCAACACAGCAGTCTGATGAAGAGGGTGCCGCGGCAATAGTTCCTGTCAATAAAAAGGAGGACGAGAAAAAGGCCAACGCGGTTTATTTGTTAGGTGAGTTTACCGTGTATGATAAAAACAGCAGGGATATCACCTACCTGTTTAGTCCTAAAATAAAGCAGTTATTTATCCTGGTACTGCTAAACAGTAAGGACGAAAGCGGAGTGGTATCCAAAAAAATATCAACCACTTTATGGCCCGATAAGGACGTTGTAAAAACAAAGAACATCAAAGGGGTAACCATTAATCACCTGCGTAACATTATTGCCGATATAGAGGGTATTGAACTTACCTTTTTAAATGATACTTATTGTTTTAAATTAGGTGATAACGTTTTTTGCGACTATTTTACCGTAACCGATGCCATTAAGCTGATGAGTAGTGCAGACAAACCAGCTGAGCTATCCATATTAAATTACTTTGATCTTATTGCGCGCGGCGGGTTATTACAGCATATCCCCGAAACCTGGCTCGACGATATCAAGCTGGTATATGAAGAAGCCCTGATGCCGGTAATATTACCCGAGATTAAAAGGATATATGAAACCGGCGATTTCAGGAAAGCGCTGGAGATAGCCCGTGTTGTTTTAAATATTGATCCCTTTAATGACGTAGCCTTAAAGTATAAACTAAAAGCGCTCAGGCGCATAAAGGGTATTGAATACGCCCGCAAAGTGTACGAAGAGTTTATAGCGGAATATGAAAAATCGCTGGGTATTGAGTACCCGGTTCCCTTCGATAAGATATGCTCGAACAAAACAGATCAACGTTAAGTTCCAGCTCACGCTTAGCAGTAAAGTCAGTATTCGACCTTCCCCTCACCATCACGTCATTGCGAGGTACGAAGCAATCTCTATGCTGTACAGAGAAAACAGAAAAGTATAACCTGCATGATTGACCTGCCTGCATAGAGATTGCTTCGTGCCTCACAATGAAGCGCGGTGAAAATAAAGTCTTGTTTTTACTTAGAAGCCTGAAAACCCTCCCCTACCAAAGAAAGGTAGATTAATTAGCTATGGTTAATGAAATTTTAAGCGTGTTAATCCATTTATTAACCCATCTTTTAATACTGTCGGGTCTATTATTGTTACGCCGAATGAGCGCGTAGGTTGTAGCAAGCCGGTTTAACCAGCCTGTTTATATATAACACTCATTTGGGCAAATTATTATAAACCACTTTAACCAATTTATTTATGAAGGAAATTTTTACCAATTATGGTGGGTGCCATGGTATCCACTATGCGGCAAAATTTAAGGAAGTGATACGGCATGGTATCATAGCCCTTTTGTTTTTGCTTGTATGTTCTTCGGTTTTTGCACAAGGCAATAACCGCACCGGACTGGTAGCCGATGAAAAAGGCGAGCCGATGCCAGGGGTAAGTGTAAAAATAAAAAACACCACCATTGGAACGGTTACCGGTGCCGATGGTAAATTCAGCCTGAGTGTAACCAGTGGCCAAACGCTTGTATTTAGTTTTTTAGGTTATACCCAACAGGAGGTTCCTGTTACCAACCAAACCAATATTAGGGTAAGCCTTAGCCCCAACGCAACTAATATGAGCGAGGTGGTGGTAGTAGGTTACGGTACCCAGAAAAAAGCAACCGTTACGGGCTCTATCGCTTCGGTTACCAACAGCGAAATCGTGACCACCAAAAACGAGAACGTGCTGAACATGCTTGCCGGTAAGGTTGCGGGTGTACGTATTACCCAAAACACATCAGAACCGGGTTCATTCAGCAATACCTTTGATATACGTGGTTTTGGTAACCCGCTGGTAATTATTGATGGGGTGCCCCGTGATAACATAACGCGCCTTGACCCTAATGATATTGAAAGCATATCTGTACTGAAAGATGCCTCTGCGGCAGTTTACGGTGTACGTGCTGCCAACGGTGTGGTTATCGTAACAACCAAAAAAGGTAAAAAGGGTTCGGTAGAGTTAAACTACTCTGGTACCTATGGCTGGCAAATACCATCATACATGCCAAAACCCGTTGGCGCGCTCGATTATATGACGCTGGTTAACGAGCAATTGCTGCATAACGTAAACGGTGGCCAGGTAAAATATACCGATGCCGATTTTGAGGCGTACAGAAACGGCACAAAAAAGAGCACCGACTGGTATAGCCCGGTTTTTGCCAACAGCGCCCCGCAGCAACAGCATAACCTTAACGCTATAGGTGGTACTGAAAACACCAGCTATTTTATAAGTATGGGTGTTACCGATCAGGACGGTTTTTTCAAGAGCGGCGACCTGAACTATAAAAAATATAACCTGCGTTCAAATATTACTACAAGGGTAAACAAAAACCTTACCGTTGATGTGAACCTGAGCGGAACGCTGGAAGACAAGAACCAGCCCTACCAGGATGCCTGGTGGATCATTCGTTCCTTTTGGCGCCAGGTGCCAACCCAAAGCATTTATGCCAATAACAACCCGGCTTACCTGAACAATGGCGAGGTTGACGGCTCAAACCCGGTGGCTATGTCTAACGCCGATATTAACGGTTATAAACTTATCGCCAACAAATGGTTACAGTCTACAGTATCGGCAACTTATAACGTACCGTTTGTAGAAGGGTTGAGTGCCAAGGGCTTGTATAACTATGACTATTACATGTCGAGCAATAAATTGTACCAAAGGTCATATAACCAGTATAATTATGATGCCAACTCCAATACCTACAGTCCTATAGCCAACCAAACACCGGGTTCGCTTACCAGGCAGTTTTATGAAAAACCAAGCAGCTTAATGCAATTGTCATTAAACTATAACAAGGTTTTAAAAGGCGGTCATAATATTACCGCTTTGGCACTTTATGAAGAAAGAGAACAAAAGGGCGACAACTTTAACGCCCAACGCCAGCTATCGTTACCGGTTGATCAGTTAGGATCTGGCAACGCGTTGAACCAAACTGCAACGGTTGATGACGATTACCCTTTTGATTTTGTTACCAAATCGTTTGTTGGTCGTGTAAATTACGATTACAAATCAAAATACCTGGTTGAGTTTAGCTTCAGGGACGATGCCAACTCTAAAAACTCTCCGCTTAAAAGATGGGGCTTTTTCCCGGGCGCTTCAGTTGGATGGCGGGTATCGCAGGAAGGTTTCTGGAAAAATTCATCGGCACTTTCATTTGTTGACGATCTGAAGATCCGTTTATCTTATGCCAAGCTGGGCGATGATACTGCGCTTGATGGTTTCAATTATCTTTCTGGCTATAATTATCCGGCTACAGGCGGCGGTAATAATACTACGCCTCCCGGATCGGTATTTGACGGGTCATTTGTTAACGGCGCGCAAAACCGTGGTATTAACAACCCGTATATATTTTGGTTAGTTGCTAAAACCTATAATGCCGGTATCGATGTGGCTGCCTGGAACGGTTTACTGGGTGTAACTGTTGATGTTTTCAAGCGGGACAGGAGTGGTTTACTTAATACCAAGGCTGATAATTTACCAGGCGTGGTAGGAGCAGGTTTGCCACAGGAAAACCTTGACAGCGACCAGGCTCAGGGCTTTGATATTGAACTGAACCATCGTAACCATATAGGCAGTTTTAACTATTTTGTTAAAGGTACCTTTGGATATACCCGTACCAAATGGATCAGCCGGGTGCATTCTGTATACGGCAACTCACAGGATAACTGGCATGGTAATAATGATAACCGCTACAACAATATTTTCTGGGGATACGGCGCCGAGGGGCAGTTCCAGAATTATCAGCAAATCCTGAACAGTCCTCAATTTGTATCACGTAATGCCGTTGTAGGCGATTATATTTTGCAGGATTGGAATGGCGACGGTGTGATCAATGACCAGGACGTACATCCTATTGCACAAAACGTAAGTAATAACAACTATTCATCACCAACAACAACTTTTGGTTTAACCCTTGGCGGCTCATACAAAGGGTTTGATATTAATACGGTATGGCAAGGTGCTGCCGGTATTAGCGTATCATATATTGAGCAGCTAAACATTCCGCTATGGGGCGGCGGCAGCGCGCTGGGTATGTTCATGGATAGGTACCACCCAACCGATCCTAAAGCCGATCCTTATAATCCAAACACCGCATGGACACCTGGTTATTTTGCGCTCACCGGTTCAACAGCCAACACCAACTCGCTTTCAAATATCCACAGTGCGGCTTATGTAAGGCTTAAATCGGCCGAACTGGGTTATACCCTGCCCGATGGGATTGCGAAAAAATTAGGCATCAAAGGAGCAAGGATATTTGCAAACGGTTATAACATTTTAACCATTACAGGTTTAAAATACCTTGATCCTGAGCACCCATCGGCCAATTACGGTTATTTATACCCATTGGATAAAATATATTCTATTGGTGTAAATGTTAAACTATAATAATCATACAGATCATGAAAAAATACACATATATCATATTATCCGCTTTGCTTTGCTGGACAACGGCATGTAAAAAGCTGGATACGCTGCCACCAAGCATTGTTACCGACAACGATATTTTTACAAGCAGCGCGGGTATACAGGCCTATATGGCCCGTATGTACAGCACACTGCCCATTGAAGATTTCAGGTACTCACCACAAAGAGGTTTAAACTTTTTCTGGATCATCAGTCCGTTCAGCGCCGTTAGTGGCGAGGCTTTAAGCCGCGACCAGAATGGCGCCATGCAGGAAAGCCTGACCTTTGATAACAGGCCTACAACCTGGTCGCTTTGTTATGGACTTATCAGGGATGCCAACTATTTTGCAGAAACCCTGCCTAAATATGCGTCGAACTTTACACCGGCTCAAATTAGCGCATGGTTGGGCGAGGCCCGCTTTATCCGCGGTGCTACTTATTTTGCTTTGGTAAAACGCTACGGCGGTGTGCCCATTGTTGATAAGGTACTGCAATACCCGCAGCAAAGTATTGATGAGCTGAAAATTCCACGTACATCTGAAGAAAAGGTTTATGATTTTATAGCTGCCGACCTTGACTATGCTTATACCAATTTACCCGAAAGTAACCAGGTTGGCCGTGCCAATAAATACGTAGCCGCGGGCTTTAAATCAAGGGCTATGCTTTATGCCGGTTCCATTGCCAAATACAACCAGATATCATTTGTTGATGGCGGCGGTAACAGGCTTTGCGGTATCCCGTCAGCAAAAGCGGTTACTTATTTTAAAGCTGCTTATGATGCTGCTGTATTATTGGAGGGCAAATACAGCCTTTATAAAAAAGCATGGGCAGCGGGCGACAAAACCGCGCAGTATCAAAATTATGTGAACTTGTTTTTTGATGCCTCAAGCTCCGAAAATGTGTTTGTACGCCAATATCACTACCCCGAATCGGTACATGGTTATGATGCCTACAATGTGCCACGCCAGCTCATGGGAGCCAATGGCTATTCTTCTGAGGTTAACCCTACACTAAACTTTGTGGAGATGTTTGATGGTATTCCTAAAAATGCCGATGGTACCATTAAAACTACAACCGGTGGTAAATATGATCTGTATACCAACACTATGGACCTGTTTGCCAATGCCGAACCGCGTTTAAGAGCAACCGTAATTTTGCCTGGTGATGTGTTTAAAGGTATAAGCGTTGAAATACGCCGTGGTATTTATACCGGTAGTTCAGCTGGCGGCATCAGTCCGCTTTTACCGGCCGGCTCAACCGCGCATTACCCTACTGACAATATGGTACAGTCGGCAAATGCAAGTCAAACCCCTTATAAGTTGCCAAACGGCACAACCATGAACCCGGCCGGCTTAAGCGGTTATTTCACAGGTGATGGTACCTGCTCTGTATCTGGTTTCTCTATCCGCAAAAACCTGGTACCAGATAAGCCAACATCAGAAGTATTGGAGAATCGCTCTGACCAAACCTGGATAGAGTTGCGTTATGCAGAAGTATTGCTTAACCGTGCCGAAGCTGCCTATGAATTAAATTCATTGGGCCAGAATGATAAAAACTATATACAGGACGCGTTTGCCGATATTAACCAGATCAGAGAAAGAGCCGGAGCTACCTTGCTTACCGGTGCTTCTGATCTGAACAATATCAACGTTATACGCACCGAAAGAAAAAAAGAGCTTGGTTTTGAAAACAAAACCTGGTGGGATATGAGAAGATGGAGAGTTGCCGATAAAGAACAGAACAGCACCATTTACCGCACATTGATGCCGTTTTACTCAGCAAATGATGGTAAGTACTTTTTTGACGCCCGTTTAGATGAGCGCAATTCACGCTATACTTTCGATGTTCGCTGGTACTATGAGCAAATCCCGCAGGGTGAGATACAGAAGAGTCAGAATTTAATTCAAAATCCGGGTTATTAATTTTAAGAGAGATGAAAAAACTATTTTATAGTATAGCATTAAGCGTGATAGTTGCCGCGGGCAGCTCATGCAAAAAGGTTGATAATTACGCCGCACCAAACGTAACATTAAAAGGCGTGGTGAAAGATGCCTCCACAGGCGAGAATATACAAACCGAGCAGGGATCAGGTACAAGGATCAAATTATTGGAAATAAGTTGGAGCAGCAATCCAACACCATATTATGTATCTTCATACCAGGATGGTACCTACAGCAACACCAAGCTGTTTGCCGGAAAAGACGTGATATCTGCCGAGGGCCCTTTTGTACCGCTGGTACAGGTTGATAATACCGGCAAAACCATTGTTGACAAAAGCCAGACCGTGGATCTTAAAGATGTAACCACGGTTAACTTTTCGGTTGAACCATTTTTAAGGATAGTGTGGATAGGCGAACCGGTTATTAATGCCGATGGCACCATCACCGCTAAATTTAAATTTACCCGCGGTACCAATGATCCTAACTTCCAGCAGAATATTACGGATGTGTCATTGTTTGTTAACTCAAACAAATACGTGGGCAACAACAACTATGATAATCGTTATACGCCAAAAGTAACTTACGATGGTACAGCGGGTAATGATCTGGTTGGCCAAACCATTACGCTTACAACGGTTGGTGGCGCGCTGCCGGGTAAAAGAGAATACTTTTTAAGAGTAGGCGCAAGAATAGCATATGGTCTTAACTATTATAATTATACCGACGTTAAAACGGTAGCTGCTCCTTAAAAAATTAATATACCTGTGTGCAGAGGGCTCCCCTATGGTCAGCTGCACACATGGTTTATAAAATTCATCGCCCCTGAAAAAACAAAACATATACAAATGAAAAACATTTTATTTTCGTGTTGCCTGGCGGCATTATCCTTAACGGGATATGCGCAAACGGGCAAGCCGGCAAAACTGCCGGAAAAAACAGCCTTTCAAACCAGTAGCCCCTGGATCCCTGAGATTGATGTACGGTCGGACATTGCCATTGTTTACGGCGCTAATGACCGGCCCGGTTTAACCTTTGAGCAGCGGGTACAATCATGGCGCGATCATGGTTACCAGGTAAACTTTATGACCGGTATAGCCTGGGGCGATTATAAAGATTACTTTTTGGGTAAGTGGGATGGCATAAATCATCTTGGTGTAGGGCAGGTTACCATGAAAGGCGATACTATTTTTCATGGTAAAAATATGCCTTATGTGGTGCCCGATAAATCATTCATCGAGTACATGAAAACCGCGGTTGTAAAAAAAGTGATCAACGCGGGTATCACCACTATTTTTTTAGAAGAGCCTGAATTTTGGGCACGTGCGGGCTACAGCGCGGGCTTTAAAGCACAATGGCAAACGTATTATGGCTTCCCCTGGAAACCACAGGATGCATCGGCAGAGAATACCTACCTGTCGAGCAAGTTAAAATACCACCTGTATTATGAAACTATAAAAGAGGTATCCAACTATGCCAAAGCATATGGAAAAAGCAAGGGTTTAGATATTAAGGTTTTTATTGCCACGCACTCGCTGGTAAATTATTCGTCATGGCAAATTGTGAGCCCTGAAGCAAGCCTGGCCTCGCTGCCCGGTATTGATGGTTACATAGCACAAGTATGGACAGGTACCGCCCGTGAACCTACATTCTTTAACGGTCAACGCAAGGAACGTGTATTTGAAAACGCGTTCCTGGAATATGGCTCGGTAGTATCCATGACCGCGCCAACCGGCCGCAAAGTTTTTTTCCTGACCGACCCGATTGAAGACTGGCCGCGCGACTGGAGCGATTACAAACGCAACTACCAGGCTACTTTCACCGCCAAATTATTATATCCCATGGTTGCCGACTACGAGGTAATGCCATGGCCCGAGCGTATCTACACCCACCCATACAAAGTAGCTAACAGTGATGCCAAAGTATTGATCCCGCAGTATTACTCCACCCAAATGCAGATCATGGTAAATGCTTTAAACAGCATGCCGGTATCGGCCAACCGGGTATCTGGTGTAAATGGTATTGGCGTGCTGATGAGCAATACGCTGATGTTCCAGCGTTTCCCTACGCATAATGGTTTTGAGGATCCGCAGTTCTCCAATTTTTACGGACAAACCCTGCCATTGTTAAAACGCGGTGTTCCGGTGCAAACGGTACACATGGAAAACCTCCAGTATGCTGCCTCATTAAAAAATGTAAAAGTATTGGTAGTGAGCTACTCTAATATGAAACCGGTATCGGCGGCTATACATACCAGCTTAGCCAATTGGGTAAAACAAGGCGGTATTTTAATTTATTGCGGCCGCGATGATGATCCTTACCAATCAGTAATGGAATGGTGGAATACTAAAGGCAACAAGTTCACCGCGCCATCGCAACATTTATTTAAGCTGCTCAACATCAACCCAACCGGCGATGACCAGAAATTTAAAGTAGGCAAGGGCGCGGTTTATGTAATGAGGCAAAACCCTAAAGAGTATGTACTGGAAGCCGGTAAAGATGATAACTACATCAGCACCGTAAAACAGGCTTATGAAAAAGATGCCAAAGCCGGCGAGTTGTCATTTAAAAATAGCTTGTATCTGGAGCGTGGTCCTTATGATGTGGTATCGGTACTGGACGAAAATGCCGACAGCAAACCCTACACCATCAAAGGCCCGGTTATAGATCTGTTCGATCCTCAGTTGCCTGTGCTAACTGAAAAGGTGGTAAATCCCGGCGAACAATCATTATTATATGTAGTGAATCGTGTTCCCAACAAAAAACAGCCCCAGGTTTTAGCTTCGGCATCAAGAATCTATAACGAAAATGTACAGGGCAACAGCTACGTTTTTGTGGCCAAAAGTCCGGCAAAAACATTAAACAGTGTAAGAGTGCTATTACCCGCGCAACCAAAGGAAACAAAGGTAACTGACAGCACAGGCCAAAATATCAGCGATGTGAAAACTTCATGGGATGCATCGTCAAACACCTTGTTCCTGGGTTTTGCCAATAGCCCTGATGGTGTAAAGGTTAATTTAAAGTGGTGAAAAATATAAAACCAATTATATAAACCTCAAATACCAAAACCTATGAAGAAGAAAACCATGATGATGAACAGCCTTTTAATTCTGTTATTATTTGCTTCGTGCCAAAAAAGCGGCAATACATCGGGCAATAAGCAGAAGGACAACAAACAAACGGTAACCGCGGCACCACCGTCTGACACGCCGAGGGCCGCGCTCCGCAGTATTATTGAAAACGTAACCGCAGCCGACGGTAAAATATATGACGCCAAAGATAATACGGGTAAAACTATGGATTGTCTCAAGATCATTGCCAATCCTTCGGGCGGTTATATTGGGGTTTATCATACCATGATCAACGGAACTTTCAAAACCAATGTAGCGTCATCAACCGACCTGCTGCACTGGACATGGATCCGTGAGCTTGCGGGGAGCGGTAACGGGGGGGCATCACAGCCTACTATTGCAGCTACCGCCACAGGTGGTTTTGTGATGGTTTGGGAGCAGGAACCGAACAACCACCTTAAATTCAGCTACTTTAACAGCTGGACAGACCTGCAGAACGGTGCGGTTGCCAAAACATTCGAGGCGCCGCATACGCTGTCGACCTGTGCAGAGGGTACGCCTAATATTTATTCGGCAAGCAGTACTGCTGTTGATGTAGGCTTTCATTACTGGTCAAACTGTGATGTTGACCGCCAGGCCCGTGGTACCACCACATGGACATCATGGAGCGCCAATTCGCAACCGCAAATTGATAATGCTATTTTGTACTGGGGCGTAAAAGGCAACATTGGCGACAGGGATGGTTCCCTGAAATTTCAGAATTTTAACTTCGGCCTTATTGAAGGGCAGGGCGCTAAAAATGATTTTGGAACATGGCGTTGTTACCTGTATGACTATCAAACAGGTAATGCCGATAAACTGAATATCCATACTGACGGTGGCAGCCAGGCCTTTGCAAACCCTACCATTACCGCGTTAACGGTTGATGGCCAGCCGGCATTGGTTATCACGCAGTTTATCCCTTCGCAGTTATCTGCAAATGGCGAGGCGGGCGAATTGATCTATTACAAAAAATTATAAAAATAAGCAGCGTTGCGCAATTGAATTCGGCATGATCTGTGCCCTCTTAAAAAGGGCACAGATCATTATTGTTTAATCAATATGTATGCATGGGCAAGCACACTGTATAGAATCCTGAAGATAGATTGTAAAAATATAATTGGTATAATATAAAGTTTGGTATCCAGCCTGTATATTGCATCGTTGATTAAACGTTTTAGCAGAGTCAGAATAAAGCACACAAATAAGTAATAATGAAAAGAGTATTTCTTTGGGCATTTGCCTTTTTACCATTGATCTCATCGGCACAGGTTGAAAAAACCACCAGCCCTGTTGATTATATTAACCCCCTGATGGGTACGTCATCCAAGCCAACCCTGTCAAACGGTAATACCTACCCGGCAGTGGCCCTGCCCTGGGGTATGAACTTTTGGACACCACAAACCGGTAAAATGGGTAATGGCTGGCAATACACTTATGAGGCCGATAAAATACTGGGTTTTAAACAAACGCACCAACCATCGCCCTGGATGAACGATTATGGCATGTTTTCCATATTTCCGGAAACCGGCAAATTGAAGTTAAATGAAGTGCAGCGCGCCAGCTGGTTCTCGCATAAAGCCGAAATAGCTAAGCCATATTACTACAGCGTTTACCTGGCCGATTACGATGTAACTACCGAAATTACCCCGACTGAACGGGCAGCCAGTTTCAGGTTCACATTTCCTAAAAGCGATAGCTCACATATTGTGATCGACGCGTTTGACAAGGGATCATACGTAAAAATAATTCCGGGCGAACAAAAGATCATCGGTTACAGCACTAAAAACAGCGGCGCTGTGCCTGCCAATTTTAAAAACTACTTTGTTATTTATGTTGATAAACCTTTTGAGCTGGCATCGGCATGGCACAACTGGCAAACAGATGGCTCGTTAGAATATACCGGCGACCATGCCGGCGCGGTGATCAGCTTTAAAACCAAAAAAGGGGAGCAGGTACACCTGCGGGTGGCTTCGTCCTTTATCAGCATTGAGCAGGCCGAACTCAATTTAAAACGTGAGGTTGGTACCGATAAATTTGAAACTACCTGTCAAAAAGCAAAAGATACCTGGAACAAGACCCTGAGCAGATTGGCCCCGGAGGGTGGCACTATCGGCCAAACCCGTACTTTTTATTCCAGTCTTTACCGCATGCTTTTCTTCCCCAACAAAATGTATGAGGTTGATGCTAAAGGGCAAAATGTACATTACAGCCCTATTAATGGAAAAACACTGCCCGGCTATTATTTTGCAGGTACAGGTTTTTGGGATACTTTCAGGGCATTATATCCTTTCCTGAACCTGGTATATCCATCTATTAATAAAGAGATGCAGGAAGGTTTGATAAATTCATACAAAGAGGGCGGCTGGCTGCCCGAGTGGTCGAGCCCTGGTTATGCTGATTGTATGATAGGCAATAACTCCGCGTCGGTAGTTGCCGAAGCCTATTTAAAAGGTATGCGTGGTTATGATATTAACACCTTGTATGAAGCGCTGAAACATGGTGCCAATAACGAAGGCCCAAATGCAACCGGCCGCAGAGGGGTGCAGTATTATAACACCCTGGGCTATGTACCTTACGATGTAAAAATTAATGAAAATGCTGCCCGCACGCTGGAGTATGCGTATGATGATTTTGCCATATACCAGTTAGGTAAAGCGCTTGGCAAGCCCGCGTCCGAAATAGACATTTACAAAAAACGCAGCCAGAATTACCGTAACCTGTTTGATCCGCAAACCAAGCTGATGCGTGGTAAAAACAAGGATGGTTCGTTCGAAACACCGTTTAACCCGTTTAAATGGGGCGACGCTTTTACCGAGGGTAATAGCTGGCATTACAGCTGGAGCGTGTTCCATGATATACAAGGACTTATTAACCTGGTAGGCGGCAAGCCACAATTCGCAGCCAAGCTCGATTCTGTATTTACCATGCCGCCGGTTTTTGACGATAGCTATTACGGAACAGTGATCCACGAGATCCGCGAAATGCAGATAGCGAATATGGGTCAATATGCGCATGGCAATCAGCCGATACAGCACATGATATACCTGTATAATTATGCCGGCCAACCCTGGAAAACGCAATACTGGGCACGCGAAACTATGAACAAGCTGTACAAAGCCACACCCGATGGCTATTGCGGCGATGAGGATAACGGACAGACCTCGGCCTGGTACATATTTTCGGCCATGGGCTTTTACCCGGTAACCCCAGCCAGCGACCAATATGTATTAGGCGCGCCGCTATTTAAAAAGCTAACCATTAAACTTGAAAATGGCAAGGTAATAACCATAAACGCGCCTAAGAACAGCGTTGCTAATAAATATGTAACCAGTCTTACTGTAAACGGCAAACCATATGATTTTAACTGGCTTAGCCACAAAGCATTGTTGAATGGTGCTATTCTGAATTTTGACATGTCGGCCACGCCAAACAAACAACGTGGAACCAAGGCTGCCGATGTACCTTATTCTATGTCGAATGAGAAATAGGGTTTAATACACCTCGTCATTGCGAGGAACGAAGCAATCTCTATGCTATACAGGGTTAATACGCCCGTGAAGTTTAAACTTCACGGGCGTATTAAATTAAAAATCATGTCATTGCGAGCGCAGCGTGGCAATCTCATCATGCAGGTTGCACAAGCAAGTTTGTTACTTATCCTGTGAGATTGCCACGCTGCGCTCGCAATGACATAGTTTACTTTGCAATTCCCGTAAGCCAGGCAACCACCCGCTACTCCGCGCCGCTATTCTTCTTATAAGCCAGCCACACATAAAATGGTATACCGCCCATCAGCAGTAAAAAACCATAGTATACGGCTTCTTTACCCGTTCCGGCAATGGTCCATAAGGCATAGCCAAAGGCCAAAATAGCCAGTATAACGGCACCCGTTAAGCCATTAACCTGTTTTTGCTTTACCCTGATGATCAGGTAGGCGGCTGCCGATAGCAGATAGGGGATCAATATAGATAGTAAGGATAACAACAATAAAAACCTGAACTGCTCTACCAGTCCTTTGGTGTAGTTCATGCTCATGAAAAGAGATACCATGACACTGCTCACCAAAATACCTACGTAGGGTACACCCTTTTTATTTTGCCTGGCAAATACCGCCGGGAATAATTTATCGTTGGCAATGGCAAAGGGTACCTGACCCTGTAATAGTGTCCAGCCGTTAAGCGAGCCAAAAGCGGCAATGGCTATCCCGGCGCTCACCCAGTAACGGGCGTTACTGCCATAAATCACCACGGCAGCATCGGCAAAAGGAGTAACCGAACGTTGCAGCGCGGCAGACGGGATAATGCCCATCACACTAAAACTACTCAATATATATACCAGCGTAGCGATCAGTAAACCCAGTAAAGTAGCACGGGGAATTGTTTTTTCGGGATTGGCCACACTGCCTGCCGGTACCGTGGCACTTTCGATGCCGATAAAAGCAAACATGGTCATGGTGGCAGTAGCCATTAAAGCGCCATATATAGTAGTATTACTGCCATTGAAAGGGATAAAATTTTTGGCCTGGATAAAAAACAAGCCACCTATAGCCACCAGTACAAGCGGGGCTACCTTTAAAATAGTAGTGATCAGTTGTACTTTACCACCCGTAACTACACCTCTGGTATTAATATACGTAAGCAGCCATATAGTACATAGTCCGGTTGATATAGCTATAACAGAGCTGGATGCCAGTACCGGGAAAAAGGTACTCATGGCGCTAACAAAGGAAATGGTTATAGCAGCGTTGGCGCATGAAACCGCTAAATAATAACCCCAGGCTACCAGGAAACCGGCAAAATCGCCAAGACCGTTGCGGGTATAAGCGTAAGGACCGCCCGTGGCATGGGGCAACAACTTGCTCAGATTACTGAAAACTTTGGCTAAAAAGAATGAGCCTATAGCCGAAAATACCCAACCTAATAAGCCAATACTACCAAAGGAGGCCATAGCGGCGGGCATCAGGAATACCCCGGCGCCAATCATATTACCTACCACGAGGGAGGTACTTGTCCATAAACCTAATTTATTTTTTTCCGGGGATGATGCGGGCATAACGGTGTGATTTTTTTGCGAAGATAAGATAGGATATTTATTTCCTTAATCCCCAAAAATGGGGTGGATGGATCGAAATAAGTATTACTAATAAATGCGTACTCATTGGATGCGTTAAAAAAAGTTAAAAATTACTCAAGATCAAATAGTTGCGCTAATTTTATTTGTACCAATGAAACTTGAAGCCACTATATTAATTGTTGCCATTTGCCTGATCACTTCTGAACGGGTCAAAGGGCAGTCACCTAAAATACAGCAGGGTTTGTTGCTTAAAAGCGCTACCGCCATCAGGTTAGGTAACGTGCGGGTTTTAAATAAACGCAGTGGGACAGCTGCAAGGTCAAACACAGTTGGTGTGTTTAATATTGCGGCCATGCCGGGAGATACACTTCGGTTTGAGAGCGCCAGTTACCTAACCAACGAGTTTGTTGTTACCGACCTGGCTGATAAAATAATGTACCTGCAGCCAGTAATTGAACTGGCGGAGGTAGTGATCAAAGAAAATTCTATTATCCGGGAGATCAGGGAAACTCAGAAAGGCTACCGTAAAAAAAGCGTTTTTTATACCGGGACACCGCATTACTATTACCTGTTTTTAAAGCCCATGACTTTTATTTATGAGAATTTTAAAAGTGAGGTTAAAGACGCCCGCAGGTTTAACCGTTTTGCCAAACGGGAACTGAATGCTTATGAAGTTGCCAAACGGTTTAATGATTCACTTATCAAAAAGGTAGTTCCAGTTGACGCCGATAAAATTGACAATTTCAGAGCTGATTATGCCCCTTCGCTAAAGCTGCTAAATACCATGAACAATTATGATCTTATTAATTACATAAAGGATAGTTATGAGGATTATAAAAAGAAAAATGGTGGTAATAAACAATCACTACAGCTGTAAACAGTATCCTTCGGGATATTTCAACCCTATATTGCCACTACTTTATATCCATAAGGGCTAATATCTGCCATATTTCAGGCAAAAGTTCCAATCTTTATAAACATTTAAAGCGTAAAATCCTTTTATACCAGGATATACTTGCCGCTAACAAATACCCGTTCAAATTACACTAATCTACCCGGAGCCATAATGAAGAATCACCAATTTCAATATCTGAAAAACATTATAAAAACGCTACTCTATAAACCGGTTACCTGCTCCCTGATTACAGTTGCCGCTCTTTTCATCATCAGTTTTACGATTATAGTCAAAAAAGATCCGCTCCCGGTTGCCGATAAGAACAACGGGGGATTGTTTTTGCCTGGTAATTTTAAAGCGGTTGTAGTGGTTGATAGTCTGGAGGGTGGGGCCCGTCATCTGGCGGTTAATGGTAATGGCGATATTTATGTAAAGCTCCGGTTCCCTGATTCTATTGGAGGGAATGTTGCCCTGCGCGATACCAACCACGATGGCAAGGCCGATATCATTAAAAAATTTGCCGACTATGAGGATAAGGGAAGTTATGGTACAGCTATGCGTGTCCATAAAGGATATCTTTATTTCAGTTCGCAGATTAATGTGTACCGGGTAAAGCTTAACCCCCAAACGCTGGTTCCCGATGGCAAGCTGGAACTGATAGTTCATGATATACACCCCGAGCATGAGCACGATGCCAAGCCTATAGCGTTTGATAACAAAGGCAATATGTATGTTGCTTTTGGGGCGCCATCAAACGCGTGCCAGGTACAAAACAGGGTACCCGGTTCTATGGGTATTAAAGGCTGCCCTTTGTTAACAGATTACGGCGGGATATGGCGGTTTGATGAAGCAAAGCCCAATCAATTGCAAAAAGATGGGATGCGTTATGCAACCGGCCTACGCAGTGTGGTGGCTATGGACTGGAACACCACCGACAGTTGTTTATACGTTGTAGCACACGGGCGCGATGACCTGCGCCTGCAATTCCCCAAAAAGTTTAGTGCGTGGCAAAGCGCAGTATTACCGGCCGAAGAATTTTTGAAGATAAAGGAAGGCACTGATGCCGGGTGGCCATACTATTATTATGACCCCATTAAAAAGAAGAAGCTATTAAATCCGGAATATGGTGGCGACGGAAAAAAAGCAGGGAACGGTGCAAAATACGCCCAGCCTATTATGGCCTTCCAGGCGCACTGGGCACCTAATGATCTGCTTTTTTATACCGGCAACCAGTTTCCTGCAAGGTATAAGAATGGCGCTTTTATTGCCTTTCATGGTTCAACCAATCGTTCGCCTTACCCGCAGGCTGGCTTTTTTGTTTGTTTTGTGCCTTTTAAAAACGGAAGGCCGGTTGGCTCCTGGGAAATTTTTGCGGATGGTTTTACAGGCCGTACTACCGTGATTAGTGTGAGTGACGCTGTGTACAGGCCAATGGGGGTTTCTATGGGGCCCGATGGATCATTATATGTAAGTGATACAGAGAAGGGGAAGGTATGGCGGATATTTTACCAGGGCGATAAAACTAAATTCACAAGCGCTCAACTGGCTAAAATGGAATTAAGGAAAAAGTTGCCAGGCTTTAAGATTCCGGATGTGATGCGTAATAACCTGATGACTGGCATGTTAACAGGTGGGGCTAAAATTTACGCTACTTATTGCGTTAACTGCCATCAAAAAGACGGCAAGGGCGATGGTAACCTGTTCCCGCCATTAGGTGGCTCAGAATGGGTTACCGGTGGTAAATTTATGGAGAAGGAACCGGCCATCAAAGTTTTACTGAATGGCCTTGAGGGTCCGGTTAAGGTTAAAAATAAACCGTATAATAGTGTAATGCCCAAGCATGATTTTTTAAGCGACACCCAAATTGCCCAGGTACTTACTTATATCCGCAATAATTTTGGTAACAACAGCAGTTTGGTTTCCACATTAGAAGTTAAAAAAGTACGTGCAGAGTTAAAGGTAAAATAACTTTTAAAATCATGCTGTTATTAATCCTTTATTCAGAGAACATTGGTATCAGTACGTTTTTGTTTAACAAAAATATCGGGGCTTAAAGAACTTTCCCGTAATAATTTGGCGTGGTTATAGGATATCTGTTTATATAGCTGCGGATCAAGGTTCATCAACTGCTCGTTGTTTAAAACGGTAAAGTATATAAATAATTTAGATAGCCTGTTCCCTGATTCATCAGACACCTGGTTTAAGCAATTCAAATACCCGTTAATAGCCGAATAGTCATCTGATATAATAGCATTTTTTACTTTAAGATCATAAAACAGGGATTTCATGAAGGGAGTATATAAATACTCTTCCTGTTTATATGATGCTGAAATAGTGTTGTTGCTATTCAATAATTCGGTTTTGTTATCCAGAACAAAGTGTGCATTAGATGCCGCTATTTTCAAAAAGTAATTGTACGCAAATGATGTTTCGGCGCTTGTTTTATTTACTTTATTTAGCGCGCTAACAAATCGCAACGTTTTAAAGGGCTTTTGGCAAATAAATGTAGCATATGCCACCAGCAGATAAACAAGGTCATTGGCCTTTTTATCATACATGCTTTCGCTTTGTTTGGGCGGATTAAAATAGAACCGGGTCACTTCAGCAAAAAAATCTTTTCTGACCATACCATATTTAAAGTATTGATAAATGGCATTGAGGCAGTGTAAAGGATTTATAGCAAATTGCTGAAAATCATGCTGCGGGAAGCTTTTAAGTTTTGCCAGGCAATCTTCCAGTTGCTTAATTTCTAACTGCAGTATGGCTATGGTTGCCAGAGCAGTATAGGTAAGTGCTTTTTTATGATCCGAAAGCTCAAATTTCAGCAAGGTTTGTAACGCTTTTTTGTAATCAACATGAACCATCTCTATTCCAAAAAAGTAATAAAACAGTCCGTCGCCACAATCCTGTTTAAAATAATTTGCTGTGGTTTCGGGGTTATTGGATGCAAAACAAACCCTTTGAAGCAGATCACCTAAAAAAAGGATCAATTCTGATTTTTCTTTGGGGTTAAGGCCGGTTTGTGCTAAAAGCTCGAAACTCTCCTGCTGCCCGTTTTTAACAGCATGTATCACACACCATTTTATTACAGGTAATTTGTGTTCACTTTCAACAAAGGCATTATTAATTAACTTAATCAGGTTCTGATCAAAACGTTGGTTGTTCTCTAACAAAAGTTTTCTGGCAATGGTAAATTCTAAAAAGTTATTGCTGCCAAATTGCACCAGTGTTTTAAACTGAAAATCATTGCTTGAATTCACTTCTCTTAAAAAACCGATGCTTAATAATTCATTATAAGCATGGCTGTATTGTTTTAACAGATCATTACATCTAAACTTATCTAACTCATATATCYCATTCTTAAAATCCATTTCATCAACCAGCTCTTTGAGTAACAGTATCTTTTCGGTTGCATAGTGCCCCAGGTAAACCTTATTCAGTATAAATATGGATATCAGTTCATAAATGCAGATATGATCAATATTGTTAAGCGAAAAATTATTTTTATGCTGTTTGTAATAAAATTGGAAGTATAAGGGGTGGTTAAAATTATTGGCGACATCAATGGCTATAAAATTTTGGATACCCGGATTTATGGTTCGGCACAGTTCTCTTATCTCCTGTATATTAAACAGCGGCACATTGGTGGTTAGGTCATGATCTGTTATAAAGCCAGTGAACCAATTGTTGAGACCAAACTCCATATTGTGCTTGTTATTGATCCAGTTTGCCGATCGCATRGTTAAAACCAGCTTAAACCATTCATGCGATTGGTAAAAAGAGAAAATGTCCATCAACTGGTTTAGTACCAGTTCAAACTGGTCATTTTTGAACATGTGTTCATCAAACCCATCAATGATAAKGTAAAATTTGCCTCCATTACGCTTGTTTATATCAAACAGAGCCTCAATATCTTC
>NZ_JBFUJG010000061.1:0-33533 GCF_056401495.1 Mucilaginibacter sp. P4_E8 | reverse complement strand
CAGTTGGTAGAGCACGACCTTGCCAAGGTCGGGGTCGCGAGTTCGAATCTCGTCTTTCGCTCAAAGCCCTTCCATCAAAAAGAAGGGTTTTATTTTTAAAAGGTTAACCGCCTGCTCAGATGGTGGAACTGGTAGACACGCAGGACTTAAAATCCTGTTCCCGTAAACGGAGTGCGGGTTCGATTCCCGCTCTGAGTACATCGACAGAAATGCAAGTTTGTAATAGTTTGACTATCAACAACTTGCATTTCTTGTTTTTACTGAGTTTTGTTGATTTCTTCAATAAAAATAGCTCTCAGTAAATTTCAACTTGTTAATTACCAACGCCTTACAAACAAAAGGTGTTTTTATTCCCATCCCCTCTGTTTTGTTGCTAGTCGAACACCTTAACTTATTAATTATCAATTATTTATAACATTCAAGCACCTTCCATTCTCATACAGTTCTACAATACTACACCTTTTAATACCTTAACTCACTATAAACCAACCTCTTTCTTAATTATCTTAACAATTATTTCTACAGTTTTATTTAATAATACTTTCTCATTACCAGCATAGATATTTCTATCTAAAACTTTCTCTTGGATTTGGGCATCTGCTATTCTTTTGGCTTTCTCTTTATTGCTTTCATGTTCAATATTGATTAGCGTTTATTAAATAATTTAACAAAATTGAATATGAAAACGATGCAAGGAAATATCGCAGAAATTGTATAATATTAAAATGTCTTATTCAGCCACTACATTCTTTTTACCCCATTCTGCTAATAGCTGCATCACGTCGTTGAGCGACATCCCCTTTTCAGTGAGTGTATACTCCACCTTTGGCGGCACTTCGGCATATACCTTTCGATTAATAATACCGTCAGCCTCCAGTTCTTTTAAATGTCTGGATAATACCTTTAGTGCTATACCTTGAATTGCTTTATGCAGCTCACCAAATCGCTTAGGCCCTGATAATAACATCCAGATAATAACGGGTTTCCACTTGCCGCTTATGATATTGATTGATCCTATTATTGAGCAATCACAATCCGGCTCTACTTTTTTTTCAATTATTTTTTCTGCTAACATACTGAAAATGTGTATTAGTGTCTTTGATGTCAATACTTGACAAATATGCCATTACTTGACAAAGGTAAAGTTTTGGATCAATTTTGTTAAAAAAAGTGAAAATGAAAATATTAATTATAGGTGTCACAGGTACCATTGGAAAACACGTAACCGTCGCATTACAAAAAGATCATGAAGTAATTAAGGCAGGTTCAAAAAGTTCTGATATTCAGGTAGACATATCATCAATCGAGTCAATAGAAAACTTTTACAAACAGGTCGGTAAATTCGACGCCTTAATTTGCGCTGCCGGGGACGCGCAGTTCGGGCCCTTAGCAAGTATGAAGGATACTGATTTCAGGATTGGCATTAACAGCAAAATGATGGGCCAGGTTAACCTGGTATTGATCGGCCAGCATTACATTAATCCGAAAGGGTCGTTTACTTTAACCTCAGGCGCATTAGCCGAAGACCCCATTTTAATGGGAGCAAACATCAGTACGATGAATGGAGCAATCAATGGATTCGTATGGATTCGTAAAGGGCGCTGCAATAGAGCTGGAGAACGGTGTGCGTATCAATGCGGTCGGTCCTGATATAGTTGAAGAATCTACAGCCTATTTTCCCTATTTCCCTGGTCATGTTCCAGTTACCATGAGCCAGGTAACGCAGGCTTATATCAAAAGCGCTTTGGGCGGACAAACCGGTCAGATCTATAAAGTGTTGTAACAGCCACTCAAAAATTAAAAAAAAATAAAAATGGTTTGTGTTCAATAAATGAATTAACAAACAAGTAAAATAAAGACTATGAAAATACTCATTTTAGGGGCCACCGGTAGAACCGGTCGTCTTATCGTTGAAGAGGCTCTAAAGCAAGGCTATGATTTAAATGTTTTGGTGCGGGATAAAAACAAAATATCCTTTAGTTCAAAATCAATTAAAGTATATCAGGGAACACCTGCCCGCAGAACAGATTTAACTGCTGCAATGCAGGGGTGTGATCTGATAATAAGTGCTTTGGGCATCGTTAGAGCTTCAGATGCTCCCTGGTCTAAATTAATAACCGCCAAAAATTTCATCTCTGAAAGCATAAAAAATGTGATAGCTGAAGCGGATCAACAAAACCTAAAACGTTTAATTACAGTCTCTGCATGGGGTGTTGGGGAAACCAAAAAGGAGATTCCTTTTTGGCTCAGATGGTTAATTAACTATACCAACCTCGGCCCTGTTTACGCGGAACACGAAGTAGAGGAAAAACTATTAGCAAATTCAGACTTAAACTGGACGGCTGTACGGCCTGTTGCCTTAAATGATTCCCAAAAGATAAAAACTTTAAAGGTGAGTTTTAATAACTTCCCTAAACCAAGTTTACAAATCAGCAGGCAAAGTGTAGCTAAATTCATAATTGATATAGCAAAATCCGATAAGTACGATATGAAAAGCCCCACTATTTCTGAAAATTAATCCGGGTGGGAGAGATAAGCGCAAAATTAGCACAATATGAAAGCAGTAAAAGTAATTGGATTTATCCTACTAGGATTGTTGGTAGTAGTGGCTGCCGCCGGCACTTATGTAAAGGTAGCATTACCAGACACAGGCGTAGCGCCTCAAATTAAAATAGAACGCACAGCAGAACGAATAAAACGAGGCGATTATTTAGCCAACCACGTTTCTGTTTGTATTGACTGCCACAGCACCAAGGACGAGCGTTTGTACGGAGGCCCGGTGGTGGGCGGTTTTGGGGCTGGAGGTGAAAAGTTTGATCAGCAAATGGGCCTTCCCGGCAGGTTTTACGCATCTAACATAACCCCTTATAAATTACTTAGTTGGACAGATGGCGAAATATTCAGGGCGCTAACTACCGGGGAGAACAAGTTTGGCAAAGCCATCTTTCCGCTAATGCCTTGGGATCATATAGGGCAGATGGATAAAGAGGACGTGTATAGTATTATTGCTTATTTGCGTTCAATTCCCGCAATTAAAAAAGACATACCGGCGTCAGAAATTGACTTCCCGGTCAATTTTATCATTAATACCATGCCGCATAAGGCAAATTTGGGTAAACTACCGTCGGAAAATGATACCATCAAGTATGGCGCTTACCTTGTTAACGCAGCGGCTTGTGTAGATTGTCATAGTAAAAGATATCATGGGGATATAATCCCCGGGACAGAGTTTGGTGGTGGAATGGAATTTAAACAGCAGGGAGCTGTTGTACATTCTGCAAATATTACACCAGATAAGCTAACCGGTATTGGATCATGGAGTAAAGATATATTCATCCAACGATTTAAAAGCTTTGAAGGTAAAGAAAAGCAAGCGGCTAAACTTAACCCCGGCGATCCACAAATACCAATGCCATGGTATTTGTATGCTGGAATGAAGGCCAACGATCTTGCAGCAATCTATGCTTATTTAAGAACTGTTAAACCAATCAGCAATCAGGTTATTGCGTTTCAGAAGTTTTGAAAGTTTGTGATGGTCTTAAGTTGTAAATTATAAAAGGTGTTCAAAAAATCCAGCATGTTAAATTTTTTGAACACCTTTAACAAAAAAATATGCCAATTATTCGCCTTTTTCGATCAGTTCTTTCTCTGCATATTTTTTTAAAACCTGCTCTACAACTATCAAAAACCCATAAATGTGTTCAAAAAACCTGCCATTCACGGTACAAACGTTCGCAAGTACCGAAACACTTGCGAACGTTTTTCATTTCTTTTTATATAACCTGATGCCTGTATCCCGGCATATGATAACAAATACTATCGTAAATGAAAGCGTTACTATGCACTACCTGCTCAATAAATCATTGAGTCTTAATTGCACGCTTGATGTTGTCCGGTATTTGTATTTTTTTCAATGACACAGCATAAATCTACTATAGTAATTCAAACGATAGAGGTAAAAGCTCCTTTTACAATAATTAAAATCTGCCATCCGATACTTTTCCAGAACCATATTCAATTTTTAATTTTATTGTCACAACAATACCAGGATTATTTCTTATCTCAAAACTGCCGCCCAATTGTTTGCTGAGGCTTTCATCATTTCCATTCCAAACGAGGAGCTTTTGGCTAAATTGAAATTCCTGGGGGCGGCCCCCAGCCGTTATCTGTGGTATTTAATACTATTGTTTCTGGCACCAACAATTGAGCTTTAATAAGTATTCCCATGCCATCCTTATTGAAAGTATATTTGACACACTCGGTAAAAAAAAATTTACGAAAAATAATTTCATTATAAGATTTGATTTATAAATTCTTTTCTTACATTTGACTGTACTACTTAACTAATACACTAAAACAATGATTCAAATAAAAAATTTGAATTTCAGTTATGACCGCAAACGTCCTTTGTTTAAGGACCTGAGCCTTAATCTGAGCGCCGGGCATATTTATGGACTGCTCGGAAAAAATGGGGCAGGTAAATCAACCTTATTAAAAAACATTGCAGGATTAGCATTCCCCGCATCAGGCAAATGTATGATCAATGGGGTGGAAAGCGCCAAAAGATCCGTATCCGTTTTACATGAGCTTTATTTTATTGCCGAAGAGGTTCATGTACCTGCGTTAACACCTGCTCAATTCCTCAAACGTACAGCGGTTTTTTATCCCAAATTCAGCACTATTGATTTTTACGGTTATTTGAAAACCTTGGATATTGACGATGCTCTGCCGATGACCAAAATGTCATACGGTCAACAAAAGAAAACGATTATCGCTTTCGGTTTGGCTACTAATACGGGTGCACTTATCATGGATGAACCTACCAATGGTTTGGATATTCCCTCGAAAGTGCAATTCAGAAAACTGATAGCATCCGTATTAAATGATGACAGGTGTATTGTGATATCAACGCACCAGGTACGCGATCTGGACAGTCTTATTGATACCGTGTTGATACTGGACGATCACCGGATAGTGATTGAACAATCAGTTGATGAGCTTACCGAAAAATTAATTTTTGGTGTGTTTAACGATACAGATGGTTTGCCTGTATTATATGAAGAAGATTCATTTAAAGGCAAATATGCCATATTGCAAAACACCACCGGCAAGTTTAGTAAAATGGATCTCGAGCTGCTTTTTAACGCTGCAACAAGTGGCAATACTAAATTATTAAATACCCTAAAGCCGTCTGCATATCATGAATAATTTTTTCAGCTTTAATCGTTTTTTGCAACTACTCATTAAGCACAGCGCCGAGCATTATCGAACTTATTTAATGTCGATTGGTGTTTTGGCAGGTGTAATGCTGCTTGGCGGCTCATTCATATTTTATATGATTCCGGGGCCAATGGATGCCGGCTTTCAAACTGCGTTGTTTGCTATCCTCATGCTCATTGCCGGCAGTGTTTTCACCAGTACTATTTTTGCCGATATGGGCGATAAAAAAAAGGCCATACCAGCTTTGAGCCTGCCTGCCTCTACATTTGAAAAATACCTGGTAGGCTGGTTTTATTCTTACCCGCTATTCATGATCGTATATACGGCTGTATTTTACCTCGTTTTGCTTGGCCTCATCAGTATAAAACACTGGCCTGGGCATAATAGCGAGGTCTTCAGCATTTTTCAGGACAGGTTTTCGATATTAATTATTCTTTTTTCGCTGTTGCACTCTATTAGCATGTACGGCGCAATCGTTTTTGAAAAACTGCATTTCATAAAAATTGCCTTCTGCTTTTTTATAGGCTATGCATTTCTTATCATTTGCAATACATTCTTTTTGCGATCTATTCTGGGGCGAAATATATTTCCGGCTACACCGTTCGGCTTCCTTAATTTTACGGAGGGCCGTAGCTTTTACTCTCTTAGTGTAGGTTACGAACAAACACTTTGGATTTTTGCATCCCTATCGATAGTGATATTGCTATTCTGGATAGCTACCTATTTCAGACTTAAGGAAAAACAGGTTTAAAGGAACAAGAAATGGAATTTAAGGATAACGAAGCGATATACCTCCAGATAGCTGCTTTTGTGTGCGATCAGATCTTGATGGGTAAATGGCCCTCCGATCAGAAAATACCATCGGTACGTGATATGGCTGTTGAACTGGAAGTAAACCCCAATACGGTTATGCGTTCATACGAATTTTTGCAGGGCTTGGAAATAGTTTACAATAAACGTGGGCTTGGTTTGTTTGTTGCTACCGATGGCTTTGATAAAGTTAAAGCCTATCGTAAAGAGAGTTTTGTACGTCAGAACCTGCCCGAACTATTTAAGAACATGTACTTGCTTGATATTTCGATAACAGAGATCAGCGAACAATACACACAGTTTCAAAACAACCAGGCCGCCATAACACCTAAACATAACCAGGATGAAAACAAGTAATAAATTTTTAACAGTTGCCATAACCCTGCTCCTGCTATCGGTTCTCCTATACGATTTTCAGCTCAGGGCCGAATATAAAAAAGGGGATTTCAGAAACCCATTTGGCAATTTTATCAAGTTAAATTTAAGTGGGTTCAAGGTAATCAACCTCAAATCATCTACCGCTATAAACATGATGGTGGTGAAAGGCCCTTTCAAGGTACTTACCGATCCGGATGCAATGGAATTTGCAAAAGTTAACCAGCACGGTGATACCCTAACTGTGGAAGCCCGTTTTAAATCCAACTATCATAACGTCCGCTCCTCGTATATCATGTATGTTTCATGTCCAGAGCTCCATGCATTTATGGCGGATGCCCGTTATACGGCAGGCGAAAACCAGGTGATTGATACACTTGCTGCAGAGGATTTTAAATGGCGTTCAACTATAATAAGCGGCTTTACAAGCAACCACTTAAAAATAACGCAGGACCATGCCAGCAATATCCTGCTCCAAAATGATAGTATAGGGATCTTAGATGCCGTAACAGGTATAACTAATGGCAGCGCATCAAATCTTATCCTTGGCAAGGGTAATCATATTGGCAAGGCTCAGCTTGATATCAGGAACAAGAGTCGTTTATGGATCAGGGAAGCCGGCAATACACAACTCAATTACCATATTGCTGATAGCGCCAAACTCATTGTAAATGGTGCATCGCAAAATATTTTAAAACTTAAACAGCCATGAAATTAATTATCGATTCTCTTTCAAAAACCTATGCCAATGGCGTGCATGCGTTAAAAAACGTATCGCTCACACTATCAAATGGCATGTTTGGTTTGCTTGGACCCAACGGAGCGGGTAAATCATCGCTGATGCGTACCATCGCAACTTTACAGGAGGCCGATTCAGGAAACGTGTTTCTTGACGACCTCAATGTATTGAAAAACAAAACGCAGGTACGGCAGCTGCTGGGATATTTGCCACAGGAGTTTGGTGTTTACCCCAAAATATCGGCCGAGCGGATGCTTGATCATATTGCTCAGCTAAAAGGTGTTGGCAACAATGCCGAACGAAAAGATTTGGTACAGGGTCTGCTTGAAAAAGTTAACCTCTTCAGGGATCGCAAAAAACATCTCGGCACGTATTCGGGAGGAATGAAACAACGATTTGGCATAGCACAGGCACTCATTGGCGATCCTAAACTTATTATTGTTGATGAACCTACAGCAGGACTTGACCCAGCCGAACGTAATCGCTTTTACAACTTGTTGAGCCAACTGGGCGAAAATACCATCGTTATCCTATCAACCCATATTGTTGAGGATGTTAGCACCCTTTGTGCCAACTTTGCCATTATTTGCCAGGGTGAAGTGCTTTATGCCGGCGACCCTGAAACTGCAGTAAATGAATTGAACGGAAAGATCTATTCCAAAGCTATCGATCGCTCAGAGATCAAATATTACCGTGATGTTTATAATGTGATATCTACCCAACTTAAAACGGGCAAGCTCCATATCAGGATATTACAGGAAACCGGACTACAAGATGGCTTTGTTGCCGCAACGCCCAACCTTGAAGATGTGTACTTCAGCAGTATCGCTAAACGGGTTGATGTAAATACCATGTAAGCATTTAAAAAACAACAACTTATGTTCTTGAAAATATTTCTGTTCGAGATCCAGAATAGGGTCCGCAGGCCAGCCTTTTACCTGTATTTTTTTGCAGTATTGCTTTTTACCTTGTTCGCATTTGCTACCGGCGCGTTGCCGGTAGCCGAAAAAGAACACATCAATTCACCTTTTTTAATAACGTTTTGGTGTGCAGGTATCACTATGATGATGATGCTTATCAGCTCGTCGGTTATGGGTGCGGCAATTTACCGAGACATTGAATATCAAACCAAAGACTATTACCTCACCTACCCTATCACCAAGCCCGGCTATTTCTGGGGCCGATACCTGGGTTCTTTTATTTTTATGCTCTTTATAGCGCTTGCTATTTTACTCGGCATATATTTCGGCACCATTATAGGGCCACTTATTGGTAAAACAGACCGTGCTCAATATGGCCCAAATCACTTGATATATTACTTATATCCATTTTTTACCATCGCGCTTCCAAACCTGTTTTTTACGTCATCGTTGTTCTTTGGCCTGGTAGCTATAACCCGTAACGTGAAGGTGATCTATTTTGGCGGTATCCTTTTGTTCCTGTTTTATTTTATTGCCTTATTTTTCCTCAACCACACAAACAATACCACGGTTATTGGCATATCTGATCCTTTTGGGATGAACGGTGTGCGGTATCAAATGAACAACGCTACAGCCACCGAACAAAACAATAACCTGATCCTGATCAGCGGTCCTATGGCCATTAACAGGATCATTTGGCCGGGACTGGGGCTTGTCATCCTGTTGTTTACCTATATCCRCTTTAATTTTGAAAAATTCTTTAGCGGCAAGCGCGATAAGGCAGCCATTGATGATATAAATATAAAGGCAACCAATAAGGTTATTAAAATACCTGCGGTGAGTTTCGCGGGCAAATATGAGCGGCGGGTTTTATCAAACCTTATAAAGCTGGAGCTGTTAAACATCATCCGCGATAATTACTTCTGGATCATCGTAGGCAGCGGCAGTATCTTCCTGGGCTTTGTATTTTGGTTGGGCGAAAGGAATTATGGCATACCTGACCTGCCGCGAACCGTAATGCTTTTAAGCATCTTTAACGATGCTTTCCCGTTCTTTATCTTTTTTATTATCATGTTTTACACCGGCGAAACGCTGCAGCGCGACCGGCTTACCCGTTATGCCTTTATTAATGATTCGTTACCACCACCAAACTGGGTATTGAACGGCTCAAAACTGATCCCTTTACTCATTATTGGCGCTGGTCTCTCGTTTATTCCATTAGCGATCGGTGTAATTGTACAGCTTGCCAAAGGATATACGGAACTCCATTTATCGGCTTATTTTAGCTATATCCTCATTATATTATTGCCAAAACTGCTGCTGATCGTGGTGTTTTGTTACCTGACACATGTTATCATTAACAATAAATTTGCCGCTTACGCTGTAGGTGTTACATTATGGGTAGGTTTTTTCTTTTTGGAACTTACCGGCATCTTCAACTACCATTTACTGCTGTACTCCTATACCCCAAACTCAGGCCTTTCGGATATGGACGGCATGGGCCACATGGTTGGGCCGATAAGCTGGTTTAATCTTTACTGGCTTTTAGGGGGTGGAATACTCATCATTGTAGCCGCATTATTCTACTATCGGGGTGTAAGTTCGTCATTTAAAGAACGGCTGCGGCTGGTACCTGAACGGTTTGATAAAAAAACGAAACTATTTACTGTAGGACTCATYCCTTTGTTCTTAATTGTAGGTGCATATAATTATTATAATGTGAGCTACCTCAATAATTACTTAAGCAAAGACGAGCAGGAAGATCGTGCTATAATTTACGAAAAGGCCCTGAAAAAATATCAGTCGCTGCCATTGCCCAAGGTAACACGTATAAAAATGAACGTTGACATTTTTCCGGATAAACAGCAGGAATTTGTAAAAGCTCAGGTCACTGTAGTAAACAAAACCGATAAACTCATTTCAAAAATGCTGCTTGATGCTGATGGCCTGAATTATTCTATCGCCGTTGATGGTAAGCCTGTTCCGTTCACTAATCCGCTGTTTTATTCACGGGGATCTTTTAACTGGTTTAGGCCGAAGCAGGATACAGCCGATTTTAGATTGTACCAGTTGAGGCAGTCGCTTGCACCCGGGGATTCGGCCGTTTTGGAGATTAATTCATCGGTTACACATACCGATTTCACCAACAGCCTTTATTCGACCAACCTGTTGCATAACGGCACCTTCTTTACAGGTGGTCTGCCCGGCTTGGGTTATGACGATGATGATGAAGTAGGTAGCCCATACGTACGTAAAAAGGCAGGCTTACCTCCTAAAACAGCAGAAAGTGAAATACCACAAAACGACCTGGTTGGTATTAAAACCCTGAAAGCCGGAAAATCTTCCGACCTCCTAAGTCTTGATGTTACGGTAAGCACTTCTGGCGATCAAATTGTTGTTACTCACGGCGAGCTGGTAAAACAATGGAAACAGAACGGCCGCAATTATTTCCATTACATTCAGGATAAACCGGGTATGTATGTGCCTTTCGGTATTATTTCGGCGAGGTTTACCGATAGCCGCGACAGTATTATGCTCGATCATAAAATATATATTGACGTTTATCACCACCCTACCCATAATGAAAATACCACCCGCTTTATAAATGCATATAAAGAAGGACTTAAATATTATAGTTCCGTGTATGGGCCATATCCATTTAAAAACATCAGGCTTGCAGAGACTTCCATTTATGGTCCGCGCGAATCTTCAACGACTACGCTTGATACTTATGCCGAGTACAATAGCTGGAACGCGCATTTCACCAATCCTAACGAGTTTGATTACCTGTATTTTGCAACCACGCGTAATCTTGCCCAGCAATGGTGGCGTTTCCAGGTGGCCCCAAACAATACCGTAGGCTCATTGGTAATACCCGAAGGCCTTGCCAATTTCGATGCTTTGGTAATGGCCGAAAAAAAATACGGCAAAGCCAATATGCGAGCCATAGTGCTCGACCAGTTATGGTATTACCTGTTTGTAAGGCGCCGGCTGGAAGAAAGGGAGCATCCACTGATCAGGGCCAACCAATGGTTTGAATGGAGTGGCAAGGCAAGTGTGGCCATGTACGGTTTACGTAACCTCATTGGCGAAGACAGCCTGAATAACGCCCTCCGTGAGTTTAAAAATGCTTATGCATTTAAAAGCCAGCCGCCTTTTGCGGGCACAAATGACCTTTATCATTACCTGCAAAAACATGTTCCCGATTCTTTACAGTATTACATGACCGACACCTGGCAAAAGGTAACGCTTTATGACAGCAAGGTTAACACCGTAACCGCTACAAAAATAGCCGGTAAGAACAAGTATAAAGTAACCCTGAAAGTAAATATCAACAAGGTTTGGATAGATAGCAAGGGTAATGACGTGTCAGCATTAAAGATGAATGATTACATCGATATCGGAATTTTCGCCGCGGATACGAATGATAAAAACGGACGGAACCAGGCTAACTTACTTTATCTCAAAAAATACAAATTAACTCGGGGTGAGCATCAATTGGCCATTATAGTTAAAGGCAAACCAAATGCTGCTGGAGTTGACCCGTTTGGCACCCTGATAGATAGAAACCCAAATGATAATATGAAAACCATTGATCATGCTAACTGACGTGTAAAGTGTGAAAAGGCAATACGCGTTTTGTTTAACAGCCTATAAAAAATGCAGCAGCTATTAAAGTACAGCTGCTGCATTAGGGACTATTTTATCTGATCGCCATCTTTCAGTTCATCACTTGCTTTTATAATGATCTGATCATTTGCGGTGAGTGCACCAAATACTTCAGTTGAATCGTTTCCGGCCAAGCCTTCTTTTATGTCTATCAGTTTAGCTTTACCACCCCTTGCGGCAATTACATATTCCCGTTCTGTTGAGCGCACAATGGCCGAATTAGGTACCAATAACGATTTTGCTCCCGAAAGCATAGGTATTTTTACTTCGGCGTACATACCGGGTATAAGTTGGCCATTTTTGTTGCGCACATCTATCTCAATAGCCTCGCTGCGCATACTACTCAAAGCGTTAGCCCAGCGACTTATTTTAGCGGTATGTTCAGTACCCGGCATCGCGTTAAACATAAAAACCACGTTTTTTTTCAGGTCCACTTTGTCTACATAATCTTCAGGTATAGCTACTTCTAAACGTAATTTGCTAATATCCTGCAAAACCAACATGGGCTGGTCCGTAGCTTTACCGGGCGCTACCAATGCGCCCGGCGATATATTACGCTGAACGATCATGCCATCAAAAGGCGCATAGATATGCAGATATCCCTGCATGGTCTTTACTGATTCAACATTTGATTTTTCGGATTCAGCCAAGGCGTTATCAGCCTTCATTTTTGCCGTAGCATTGTCCAGATCGAGCGGCGAAACCGAGCCAGGCTCCTGTGCGGCTTGTTTTAAACGGGCATATTTTTCTTTACTGGCTTCGGCATTTTCCTGTGCCTGCAAATAGCGTGAATTGGCGGCCTGCAATTGGGATTCCATTTCGGGCGCTTCCAATGTGACCAATAATTGCCCTTTTTTAACAATGGAGCCTCGATCTACATATAATTGTTTCACAAAACCATTCACTTTGGGGAATAGGTTTACCTCGTTAAAGGGATTAAGCTGCCCCGGCAATCGGGCTGAACTGGACAATGCTTTTTCTGTAATAGTACCTAATTCGTATTTTTTACCATTGATTGTTTTACCTTCGGTAAGGTCAATCGGTTTTTGATTACCAGCGCATGCTGCGAAAAAGCAGGCTGACAAGCTTATAATGATCAATTTCGTTTTCATGTTTTTAAATGGTTGATGGTTCAAGTTCGTTTTCATTTTCGGGCATCAGAGACGGTGATTCATAGGTGGTTTTATCTTGTACCCATGCAAATACTAACGGCAAAATAAATAAGGCTGCCAATGTGGATGCGAACAGGCCGCCTATCACCGCACGGCCTAACGGTGCCGTTTGTTCACCGGCTTCGCCCATACCTGATGCCATTGGGATCATACCTGCTATCATAGCCAAACTGGTCATTAAAATAGGTCGTAGCCTGATAGATGCACTGGTGATCGCCGCTTTTGTAGCATCCTGAAATTCCAAGCGTAAATTTTCACCATTGGTAACAATCAGGATAGCGTTGGCGACCGACACCCCGGTAGACATGATCATACCCATGTATGATTGCAGGTTAAGCGTAGAACCTGTTAAGAGCAAAGCAGTAAGCGAACCCAATATCACCGCCGGGATAGTACAGAGTACCGTTAACGATAGCTTAAACGATTGGTAATTTGCCGCCAAAAGCAGGAAAATAACCAATATGGCGAAGCCCAGTCCATTTTGCAAACTGGTTAAGGTTTCAGTCAACAAGCTGGACATACCTTGCAGATTGGCAATTAATCCCTTTGGCGGTGTGCCTAAACTACTAACCGCTTTTTGCACATCGGATGTGGCTGTACCCAGATCTTTTTTATAGATGTTGGCGCTAACCGTTAAATAGCGGCGCGGGCCAACCCGGTCATACTCACCGGGGGCGTAATTGACTTTAAAATCGGCTACATCGGCAAGCGTGGGCGAACTTTGTCCTTTCAGCAATGGGATTTCTTTTAGCTCATCCATCGTATTCATCACGTACTCGGGCACTTGCACCTGCACCTGGTACGTATAGGCCGATTTTTCATCCAGCCAAAGATTCTTCTCGGTGAACCGGCTTGATGAGGTACTTGCCGTAACAGACCTTGATATGTCTTTAATATTTAACCCCAACTGTGATACCTTCAACCTGTCCAGCGTAATACTTACTGCCGGGAACTTTTGTGGCTGATCGATCTGTATGTCGCGCAGGTAGGAGATGGCTTTGAGTTTAGCAAATACCTTATTACTAAAATCCACTATTTGATCCATATTTTTTCCCGCGATCTGAACCTGTATAGGCGTTGACGCACCTTGGCTCATGATCTTTTCCGTCATATCTATCGGCTCAAAGCTGATCCCCAATTCAGGAATTTCCTGCTTAATGTTTTTACGCAGGGCATCCTTCAACTCGTCCATGTTCACATGGTACTTTTCATCCAGGTTAACCTGCAATACAGCTTCGTGTGTGCCGGTATTAAACACGTACAGGTTGCTGCTGCCAAAACTACTGGGCACTAAGCCAATGTAGCCCGAAGTGATCCCGACGTGATGGTCAACCGTTTTGTCGATGATCTGTAATACCTGTTTAAACTTATCCTCGGTACGTTCCAGCCTCGTTCCCTGCGGTTCCTTGATACGCATCTGGAACTGGCCATTATTTAGTTTCGGCATCATGTCCTTACCTATCACTACAAAACAAATCCCGGCCAACACAAACACAACAACCAAATATACCGGGATAATTACCTTCTTATTGGGCATCCAGCGGGTAATGATCTTCTTAAAGCTCATTTTTATTTTTTCAAAAAGATCATTCTTTTCAGGGTGTTCTTCTTCTGCGCGTTGGTGCATCCTGATTTGGCCCTCTTCAATTTCATCTAAACCCTCGCCGGCGTGGGCGTGTATTTTGCCATGCTCATAATGCTGGTATTGGGATGCATTGATCAGCCAGTTACTCAGGATAGGCACCAGTGTTTGCGCGATAATAAACGACACAATCATGGTTAAACCGATAGACATGGATAGCGGCAGAAACATTGCTTTAGGCACTCCATTCATCATAAACGATGGCGCGAATACAGCCAGGATACAAAACAGGATAAGCAACAGCGGGAAGGATATCTCCTCGCAAGCATCGTATATGGCCTGCTTCTTATTTTTGCCCATTTCCAAATGCTGGTGGATATTCTCTATGGTAACCGTAGCCTGATCAACGAGGATACCTATGGCTAAAGCCAGGCCGCTTAACGTCATGATGTTAATGGTTTGCCCGAACAAGCCCAACAGCAGCACTCCGATAAGAATCGACACCGGGATGGTGATAACCACAATCAAGCTGCTACGCCAGTCGCGCAAAAACAGCAGTACCATTAGCCCGGTTAGTAAAGCACCTAAGCCGCCTTCGGTCATCAAACTTTTCACGGCATTCACCACAAATACAGATTGGTCGAATTCATAACTTATTTTTACATCGTCCGGCAATAAACTTTGCATTTCGGCCAGTTTACTTTTCAGTGTTTGTACCACCGTCCATGTACTGGCATCCGCTGTTTTTACCACAGGGATGTATACTGATCGTTTACCATTTACTAAGGCATAGTCTACCGTAACATCCGCAGCATCGGTAACGCGGGCAATATCCTGAATGTAAATGGGTACGCCATTTTTGGTGATGACGGGGATCTTACCAAAATTATCCGTGTTTTTGATCAGCGAGTTCATGGTGGTGAGATAGATGGTGTTATCCAACCGCAAATTTCCCGACGGCGACATTACATTAAATTTTGATAATGCTTCAACTACTTCATCCGGCGTTAGGCTATAGCTTCGTAGTTTATTGGGATCAACACTTAAAATAATGGATCGTGCATTTGAACCAAAGGGCGGCGGTGCTGATAAACCCGGAATGGTGGAGAACATAGGACGAATGCGCGTTGCCGCCATATCATAAATATCCTTCAAACTCTCGGACTTGCTATCCAGCACCAGTTGCCCCACTGGCAGTGATGAGGCATCAAACCTCACCACCTGCGGCGGCAAAGCACCGGGAGGGAAAAAGCTTTGCGCCCGGTTAACCTGCAAGGCCACCTGAGCACTGGCTTCGGCCATGTTGGTGCTCTCGTAAAAAGATAGCTTAATGAGGGTTAAGCCCTGGATGTTTTTACTGCTGATACTTTTGATGCCGTTTACGTATAAAAACTGGTCCTGCAAGCGGGTGGAGAAAAAGCCTTCCATTTGCTGGGGAGACATGCCGCCATAGGATTCTATAACATAAATGGTGGGCAGGTTAAGCTGCGGAAAAATATCTATAGGTATATTTATTGCACTAAGCACTGCAAAAATTAAAAGGCTCACGGTAATTACTACCGTAGTAATGGGCCTTTTGAGTGCGGATGTGACCATTGACATAGTTAATTAATTTAAAAGGTTTAAAACTGCACTGACCTGGTTACCGGTGACCGCTTTTTGAAAGAACGCGCTGGTATAAGCAAATTTGGCTTGCGCATAATCCGTTTCGGCGCGGTAAAGAATGTTCAGTGCGGCGTTTAATTCAATAATATCTGTTAAGCCGCTGTTATAAAGCGATAGCTTTTGCCGGTAGCCGGCATTGGCGGCTTTCAGTTGATTGGGTATTTCGAGCAGGCGTTGTTTTGCAGTGTTTAGTTCTACGTCGGCCTGATTTATGCCTAAACTTAACAGCGATCGTTGTTCGTCGAGGTTACGCCGGGCATAATCGGTTTCGGCTCTCTGGGTACGCAATTTGAGCTGCCTGCGACGCAGATCGAAAAGGTTATAGGATATGCCAACACCCACTAAATAGTTGTTTCGGTCAAATCCAAAGCCCGAAGAGAGGGAATTGAACTGGTCGTTAGCATCAATACTCGCTCCACGTCCCCAGGCTGCAGCTTCCAAAAGTATCTTAGGGTTAAACTGCTTTTTAACCAGGTCTTCGCGCTGCCGGCTGTTTTGAACTATCGATTTGTAATAGTTGATGATCGGGTGATTTGCGGTATCTGTAAGCATTAATCCTGGAATATTGGTTTGTGAGATCAGCCGGGTTTCTGCCAGCGTATCCGGCACAATACTTTGATAGGGCAAACCACTTATGGCAGAGAGTTTTAATTGCGTTTGTTTAAGCTCGTTATTGAGTTCGATATAGGTTAGCCGGGCCTTTGATAATTCTGCTTCGGCTATGCTGGTATCTACGCCAGGTCTGACCCCACTTTTGGCCAGCGATTGGATTGACCGCCTGATCTGCTGGTTACGATCAATATTACGGGACTGTATAATCAAGTAGTCGTGTAGTCGCAATAATTGCAGGTAATTGCCGATAGTGAACGCTTCTAATTTGTATTTAGCTTGTTGGAACTGGTTTTGTTCTACAGCTACTTCGGAACCGGCAACTTTATTTTGAGCGGCATAAGCTCCAAAGTTATAGGCCTCCCAATCCAGTGCAACTATACCCAGATTAGTTAATACGGCCGAGGTATTGCTTTCCGTACGTACTCCCCGTGAGTTAGAAGGGATAATACCAAAACCGAAGTATGGCCCGGCGGTGTTATTGTTAGTACCTATGTCGGCCTGGTAATTCAGCTTTAAGTTAGGCAACCAGTTGCTGCGCGTTTCTGCCGCTTGTGCTTGTTTTATAGCGATGGAAGTTGAATCGGCAATTAGTGAAGGGGCTTTTTGATCAACCCGTTTCAACAGGTCTTTCAGACTGACCTTTTGTTGTGCGTTAACTGTTATCGCAAACGATAGCAATAAGATCAGGCACACATATCTTTTTAGATGGTGCATTTTGATGATGTATTAAGAAATTTGAGAAATAGAGATTTTACAATTCCTGCTTAATAAGGTATTGTTTAGATATACCTTATGATATGATTAGCGAAGGGGGGAAGATCAAATGATTAGCTTTCCTGAAAGGAGATAACGATGGGGCGGGGGAAATAAACTTAAATGAATAGCGTTCAACACACCGGCAGTAAGTTGTTTAGCCTTTCTGAAGAGGAACGGAAATAACGTATTTAAAAGGACAGAAAAAAGAACGGTTAAAGCTAAAATCGGGTCAGCCAGCCGCTTTTGAATAGCTGAAACGTCAAAATCACTGTCCTCTACATATTCTTGTTTGCGTTTGGTAAAAGCCTTCACAACGATCCCGGGAGTTTTACTTATAGGGAGTTGTTTAAGTGCGCTAAAACCTACGAATGGTTTAGCAGCCAACATAAATACAGCAAGAAATAGAAAGTAATGAATCTTTAACGCACGCATGGTGTTTATTAACGCTACTTGATATTCAAAGTTGAGAAGAATTTATTCTTTATTGGTCATGTAACGTGAAAGTTGCGTGCGTTTATAAAAAAACTCCATTTATGTTCGCTTTTAGTGAACACTAATTTATTGGCGAAAAGCGGTCCTAACATAACCTTACCCCACGATTTGATCGAGATTGGAAATTTCGGACGTTCAGCCTGCTGTCAATTCAACCCGCTATAAACTAAGTTGACCGCCTGATATGGTCAATTCACCCTCGAGCCGGTTACTCATGAACCGTTTTCAAGTCCTAACATCAAATTAATTAAAAAATTAAGCATATGAAAAAGATGATGTTAACACTTGGTATCCTGTTAATCAGTGGTTTTTTTACGGCAAAAGCGCAGGTAAGCGTTATTGTACGTACCCCACGCACGCGGGTTGTTTTAAGAGGCCCTATACGCCCGGTTGCGGTCAGACCCACGGTTATAGTTTCGCGCCCGGTAGTAGTTGGGCGCCTGGTTGTGGTAGCTCGACGTATTGCCATAGTGCGTCCCCGACCTGTTATAAGCAGGAGGGTGGTGGTTTACCGGTAATAGCTCCTCCCGTTCAGTTTAACCTTTAAAACGGAAGCTTCACCAAAATTTAACAGGCAAAAGCTTTACAGGTATGGTTATTTGCCTCAGGTCAAATCTTAAAAACAATTAAATTAAATGAAAAAGATCACGCTTATCGGGGCGTTTATGGCGCTTATGATGTTGAGCAACCGCTCAATGGCACAATCCCAGCTTACACCGGAACAAATGAAAGAAAAATTCAATGACTTTAAAACAAAGCTCAACCTTTCGGACGACCAGACCCCAAACTTACCGCCTCGTAAAAATCATTTTGTCGTATTTTTCCAAACCCTTCCTTTTTCTGATGCTTTCCTTTGTAAGCTATATAATAAATAACGCCATGGAAAAAATATTGAGCTCCAACTACAAAATCCGGTTTCAAGACTGTGATCCCTTTAATCACTTAAACAATGCCAGTTATATCAATTATTTCATAAATGCCCGGGAAGATCATTTGCTGGATAACTATAATTTTGATGTATTTGAAAATTTAAAAACTAATGGCCAGGCCTGGATAGTGGTATCCAATCAAATATGCTATCTAAACCCGGCAAACGTGATTGAAAATGTGCTCATTGAATCGCAACTGATCGCCTTCACCCCAAAAAGTGTCCAGATTGAAATGCGTATGTGGAACGAAGGCAAAAATAAACTTAAGGCCATGTTATGGACAACTTTTTTATATTTTAATACCCAAACGCAGAAAGCAATCAATCATCCCGCGCCAGTTACCAATTTATTGGATAGTATACTGTTGCCTGTTGAACAAAATAATTTTGAGGAACGGCGTAATTATCTGATGCGAAGAGCGGTAATTTAAATGGAAGATAACATCGGTTTACTTAAATTTGTTTATGAGTTCATTCAAATATGCCGAAATACCTCCGGTTGAACATTTGAGGGATTTTATCGAAACGTATTGGATAATGGAAACCGGGGCATTATACCAGCCTGCCGAAGTACGGTTATACGCCGATGGTACTACAGACATCTTTGTTAATATGGGTAGCACCAGGCCTTTACTTAATAATAAACCACTTTTGCCTGGTACTATTTATTTTGGCGGTACAATGACCGCTTCAAGTCTTATCCAACGTTTACCGAACAGTGTGTTTATTGGCATTCGTTTTAAGCCTGGTGGTTTTGCATTCTTTTATAAACTGCCGCTGCAAGAGCTTACCGATGAAATTATAGAGTTCCCGGATCGTTTTCTATATGACCTATTGGATGTGGATAATAAAGTTACCGATCGCTTAAATGATTTCTTTACCAGAAAAATCAAGAATACTCATAATCTACTCCCCTTAGCTAAAACCGTGGAAAATCATAGAGGAAAAATTACCGTTGATTACCTGGCAGAAAAACACCACCTGACCAACAGAACGTTGGAGAGGATGTTTAATGAGCATATGGGTATTAGCCCTAAAGAGTTTATCAAAGTCATCCGGTTTCAACAGGTTTTGAAAAGGATCCGTAAAAAAGACTTTAAAGAAAGCCTTTCGCAACTGGCTTACGAAATGGGTTATTACGACCACGCGCATCTCACAAATGACGTTAAGCGATATTCCGGATTTAACCCAACAACTTTGGCCGCCTTGTTTAAGTCCCCTTAAAAATGTATGGATATTTATCAAGGTATTGAACAGTAAAAGATTTCTCTCTGCGGTAGGTATCACCGCACCACTTATGATTTTAATTGGTGATGCCGTGATAATACCGACCATAGGTTAAGATTTGGTTCGCAGCGATCCAACGTGTCGGTAAGTGTTGATGAGCACACCCGTGGGCGTGGCCTTCGAGTCAACAAAAGCAAGCTCCCGAGCGTCAATACTGTCCGACAATAAGCGTTTACCCCGGCCAAGCAAAACTGGGTAAGTGATGAGCACAACCTCGTCAGCCAGTCCCTGGTCAAGCAACACGGACGTTAGCGTCGAACTTCCCACCACGATCAGGTCGGGGCCATCCGTTGCCTTGAGATCGCGAATCGCCTCGATAACGTCCTCACCCAAATGCTGCACCGGTCCCCATTCCAGGCTGTCGGGCCTGTGGGTTGCGATGTATTTCGTTGCAGCGTTGATAGCATTTGCCATTGGGAAATCTCCGGCATTAGGCCAAAAGTCACTAAATATATCGTAGGTGTGGCGGGCAAGCAGCAGGTCAAAGTTCGGCCCGTATGCCTCAAAGAGGATTGCCGCCCCGGCAGGGCTTCGATAGGGTTTCGTCCATGCGCCATAGGTGTAGTCTCCATCATGTTCTATCACGCCATCCAGCGAGATATGTTCAAAAATTCTGATCTTTCTCATTTGTTTGCTATTAGTTTAATGTTTGTATTCACCTGGTCTTCTGCATTTGTTCGATGGCGGTCCATCCTTCCGGCGTAATGCCCATAATCTCGGTAGCTACGCCCAGCGTTTGGTAGGTATCGAAAAAAGCCATCCGCGCAATTGGGTGGTCTACTTCGCTGATGACCGCGTAACCTTGTTTACGCAGATTGTCGGTGATCCGGTTGAAATCACTAACGGGCAAACGGAAGGCAAGGTGCTGTGTACCACCTGCCGGATATTTGGCAAGGTAGTCATGAAACATGCTTTGGCCGGAAACAGGCTGAACGAGCTCGATGAAGGTGCCTCCGTTATAGGTTTGAGTAGTTAGCCAATCGCCCGCCACCACCTGGCCATAATAGGTCATATCCAAATCCTGCGCGCGGATATGTTCTGGTTGGGGAAAGCCTGCGATGCCCAGGGCGTTCGACAGAAATTTTACGGCGGCGTGGATGTCCGGAACCACCCAACCTATTTGGGCCAGTTCAAGTCCGGCGATGGTTTTGTTGATACTATTCATCTTTATTTGCCATTAGTTTAATGATGAACAAAGTTAAAACAGACGAGGTACGCACATCAGGGGCAATTGCGGCAATATGAGGGCATTTTGCGACCATTTGCACTGTTCAAAGCGAAAGCTACATTTTTCAGAGCTCCAATTTAAAATCAAACTCTTATTTTTTCACTTTGGCCTTTCTTTAATACTTGTGCTAATAACAAAGGGGCTAAAGTGTTCAAAGAATCTCCCGCTCTGAGTACAAAAAGCCCCGATACTGGTGTATCAGGGCTTTTTGTTTTTAATCGCCACCGCGAATTTATATTACGCTCTTATCGTTGATTTTCAGGTTTCGAAATCCAATCCTCATAATGGGTTTTGCCCAGAGAAACAGCTTTTTCCGGCACTAAAGTATCAGCGGTAATTGGTGCTCCTGAATACAGGGCTTGAGTATCAGATACTACTTCGTAATTTTTATGAGTTGCCTGCAAATATTGTTTTACCCATACTGCCATGTCAAATTTTTCGGGTCCACCTATTTCAAGTATCTTATTAGCAGGTTTTTCCAGTGCTGTTTCGGCCATAAAAGACGCTACATCTTTGCTCGCTATAGGCTGAATGTTGGCTGCCGGTACTATTACTTTCCCGTCGGCCACACTCATTTGAACAATACCTCCTGCAAATTCAAAAAATTGTGTAGCATGAACAATGGTATAAGGAATACCCGATGCCTTGATCAAATCTTCCTGCACTTGTTTCGCACGGAAATAACCGCTGGCCTGTAGTTTTTGGGTACCTACTACCGATAAGGCAATATGATGCTGCACCCCTGCTGCCTTTTCTGCAGGTAATAGATTTCCGTTAGCAGTTTTGAAAAAGTTCATTACAGCATTATCTTCAAAGGAAGGTGAGTTGGACACATCCACTACCACATGCGCGCCCTGCAGTACTTCATTTAAACCTTCGCCGGTAAGTGTATTGACACCGTTGTTTGGTGAAGCGGCAATCACCTCGTGTCCCGAGTCCTGCAATTGATTTACCAATTGGCTACCAATAAGGCCGGTACCGCCGATAACTACAATTTTCATGATCTGTAATATTTAAGGTTAATTGTATAATACAAAGATGAACATAGCTCGCCCGGGAAAACTTAAGCTGGTTTAAGAAATATACATGTCCTGATAGGTCTTTAAAGTTTTCAATGAAACACCCATGTAGCTGGCAAAAACAGGATCGGGAATTCTTTGGATCAATTCAGGATAAGTATTTCTGAAATAGCGATAGAAATCTTCTTTAGACACGGTAGCAAATGTTTTTTGTTTAAATAAGGCCGCACCATAAGCCCGCTCATGAATTTTATTAAAATATAATGCCAGTAAGGGGAATTGTAACAACAGTGTTTCGTAGTTTTTCCTGCTCATGCTGGTAATTTCCGAATCTTCCATCGCCGCAATCGAATAAACAGCGGGTTTACCATCGGGAAAAGTTTTATAGTCGGTTATCCACCAGTTTTCCAATGCAAAATGTACCACCTGTTTTTCTTCGTTATTTTCATAAAACAGGTACAGACAACCTTTATTAACGAAGTAAATTGTGTCACACATTTCCTTTTCTCTTAATAGCAATACCTCCTTTTTCACCAGTTTGGTTTGGAAAAACGAAGCTATTTTCTCTTGCTCAACGGTAAAACCGGGCACGAGTTTCTGAATGTGTCGATATAATTGTTCGGTCATGAATTATTTTTTCCTTTTACCAGATTTTTTCGCAACTCGCTCAAATACTCCGGTGTAAAGCCCAAAAAGGATGCCAATACTTTCTGCGGGATCCGTTGAATAAATTCCGGATACTTTGATTGAAACAGTTCATAAAATTCATCCTTGGGCATTCTCGAAATCATCTGGATACGAAGCAATGACGCTGCATATGCCCGTTCATATATTAACCGAAAATAGTTTTCGATGACCGGGAATTTTGCCAGAATCAACTCATAGTTTGGGGCAGTAATGGCCAATACCTCCGTTGCCTCCAGCGCCTGGATCGTATAGGCTGATTTCCGTCCGGATCGAAAAGCATTCAAATCTGTCATCCACCAGTTTTCTAATGCAAGTTGCTGCGTTTGTTCCACACCATTTTGATCTGTAAAATACAAACGAAGGCACCCTTTTACCACAAAAAAATACAACAAACAACGCTTGTCTTCTTCCTGTAAAATGTCCTTTTTCTTAAATGTCCTTGTTTCAAAAAATGATAATATACTGTCACCATCTATATCAGGACTGGACGTCATTTTTTGAATATGTTGTATGAGCAGATGCATTTTTTATAGAAATCGAACCCAAATATAAAAAACGGATAAGAATCTCAAGGTTGGTGCGAAAGTTAATGTTGTAAAGGAGGTGTTAAGAGTTGAGTTTATAAAAACCTTCATGTAGTTTCCACTCTGATAATGTCTTGTCATTCAATGTGCTTTCAATAAAAATATCTTTAAGTTTTTATAAATAAATTAGTCTTAACTAATTTATTTTATTAACTTAATCAAATAATTTATATATGCTCGTGCTATTGAAAATATCATGAAGAGATGAATAAAAAACAAATGGTCGCAATTGGTTTATTTTCGTTCCTGATCGCGATAATTATTTCCTGTCGAAAATTTGAACCAGCGGTACCTTCCGAAGACGCACTGCTTGACGGGCCAATTGAAAACCTAACATCAGCCCAAAACTTACAGCACCTTGCCGGCGATGTTGGGTTTAACGACCAAGTGTTTACATCGGCTACGGGTTTGGGGCCGGTATTTGTGGCCACCAGTTGCGGTAGCTGTCATGCTGGGGATGGTAAAGGGCATCCGTTTACAACCCTTACAAGATTTGGTAAAAACGACAGTCTTGGCCGCAACGAGTTTGATCATGGGCCGCAAATACAAGGACGAGCAATACCTGGTTACGCACCTGAGCAATTGCCCCCCGGTGCCCGTTTTGCTAAATTAACTCCGCCCATCAATACCGGTTTAGGCTTTATTGAATTGGTTAGTGAAGATGATATCCTGGCAATGGCATCGGCCAACGTTGATAATCCGGATGGAGTTAGAGGACATCCCAACTGGGCGTTATTGCCAACTTATATCAAACCAAAACCAAACAGCCATACTCAGGGAAACAGGTACATTACCCGTTTCGGAAAAAAGGCAAGCACTTTTAACCTGTTGCACCAAACTGTGCTTGCCTATAATCAGGATATGGGTATCGCTTCGTCTTTTGACCCCAGTGATGTTTTCACATTATTAGACACCGACCCCGAGGTATCTGATAAAATAATAAGGGACGTTGTGTTTTACCTGCAAACCCTTAAAGCGCCTATTCAACGGGATCAGAACAATCCGGATGTTATCAATGGTAAAGACCTGTTCGTTCAAATAGGTTGCGAAAGCTGCCATAAGCAAACTTTAAAAACAGGCAATTCGCCGGTCGCTGCACTTTCAAACAAAGAATTTCATCCTTTTAGTGACCTGTTAGTGCATGATATGGGGCCGGGTTTGGATGATGGTTACACAGAAGGATCAGCAAAAACGAGTGAGTGGCGCACACCCCCATTATGGGGATTAGGGTTAGCGCCAAACTCACAGGGAGGACAGTTTTTTTTAATGCACGACGGTCGTGCTAAAAGCATTGATGAAGCGATACGGATGCACGATGGCGAGGCGGCAATCATCAAAAACAGGTATAGCAGTCTTAGCGAAAGCGAAAGACAAAAAGTGATCACCTTTTTAAAAAGCTTATAATATGGACAGGCGAAAATTTATAGCTGCAACCTGCATCAGCTGTATTGGTGGTGGTTTATTGCTCACCTTATCAGAAGGCTGCGGTACTGCTTCTAAAATTGTATCAGCCGATATTTCCGGATCTGATATGTTGGTACCTCTGGAAAATTTTGAGCATGCCAGGGCTGGTAAAAAGGAATTCAGGAAATACATAGTCGCTCAGAACGACCGGTTAAGGTATCCGATATGCGTATATCGCTTTAGCGAAACACAATATGAAGCGCTATGGATGAGGTGTACACATCAGGGAACAGAATTACAGGTGTTCGGCGATAAAATGCAATGTCCTGCACATGGCAGCGAATTTAATAACCATGGCCAGGTGGTAAACGGCCCCGCGGCAAGCCAGCTCAGGACCTTCCCGGTAACTATTAGTGATAACCTACTCCGAATATCCTTAAAATGAAAGCAATAATTTTTACTTTTTTTTTATTCATCGCAATAAGTGTTCAGGCACAAATTGACACCAGTTTGTTGAGGCGAACACCAGCTGATACCTCAAAAAAATTAATGAACATGGATGCCATTTATAACCGACCTGCGCTGCAGGCCGGTAAGTTTCCTATTTCGTTAGGTGGTTATGTAGAGGCCAATTATCAGCATTTGGGTACAGATGGCATATCAGAAGGGCACCAGTTCCAGTTCAGAAGGTTAACTTTATTTGTATCATCAACCATCTCCACCCGGATAAAATTTCTGTCGGAGATAGAATTTGAACCTGCAGACAAAGAGATAAGCATAGAGTTTGCCGCCGTTGATGTGGAGTTTCACCCGCTTTTTAATTTACGAGGCGGGATGATCGTTAATCCGATTGGCGCGTTTAACCAAAACCATGACGGACCGAAATGGGAGTTCACCGACCGGCCAATTTCGGCTGAAAAAATGTTACCTGCAACATGGAGCAATGCCGGCTTTGGCTTATATGGTAAATATTACCAGCATAACTGGTTATTTGGATATGAACTTTACTTAACCAGCGGTTTTGATAATGCCATCATTGAAAATGAATTTAACAGGACTTACTTACCGGCCTCAAAGGCAAATGCCGAACGCTTTGAAGAGAGCAATAATGGTGAGCCATTAATAACGGGTAAAGTGGCGATAAAAAATATCAAAATCGGCGAGCTTGGCTTATCATACATGGGTGGTGTATACAATAAGTACCAGGAAGACGGTTTAAGATTAGATGATAAACGACGTGTTGACGTTTTCGCAGTTGATATGAATACCACTATCAAAAGAACGGGGACAACCTTTATCGGTGAGTATGCCTGGATTTTCCTAAATGTTCCTCAAACCTATTCGCAACAATTTGGTAACAAGCAGCATGGTGGATTTTTAGACATCGTACAACCTGTTTTAAGAAACAATTTATTGGGGTGGCCAAAGGCTGTATTAAACCTGGCATGCCGTTTAGAGTATGTAGATTATAACGTAGGTCGGTTTAAAGAAACCGGTGGAAATATAGGAGATGAAATTTGGAGTATAATGCCAGCAGTTAGTTTCAGGCCTACCCCCCAAACTGTTTTCCGGCTAAACTATCGTATCCAAAAACAACGCGATATTTTAGCTAACCCAGCTACTCATACAAGGGGATTCAGCTTTGGGATATCAACTTATTTTTAAAATAAATTTCATGAATGAAAAATTAAACCGGGGCGCATTATCAAAATCGCGCCCCGGTTTCAAGATCTGTTGGTCTTGTTTTATCCAACATCAGTGCAATGACCTGAAGCCTTCGCGGATATCGTTAACCAGAAGTTCGGGTTGCTCCCAGGCAGCGAAGTGCCCACCCTTATTATGTTTCTTGTAATAGATCATGTTGGGATATGCCTTCTCTGCCCAACTTTTGGGAGCCTGGTAGAGTTCGTCAGGAAAAGCGCTCACCACAACCGGGACTTTAACACCTAACGGAGCTACAAAAGCATGCTTATTCTCCCAATAGATACGGTACCCGGAAACCGCCGTGTTGGTTAACCAGCACAGTGTGATGTTGTCAAGAACATCATCCCGGGTAAGTCCTTCAGACTTCCCGGCAAACGAGCGTGAAATTAGCGCCAAACTAAGCTGGTCGTGGTCAAGAAACATAGTGGCGAGGCCGACGGGCGAATCTGCCGTTGCGAGTAATGTCTGTGGACGTGATCCCATAATGAGGGCGTAGGCAACGTGCTTGTATGAAAAACTCAATTGCTCGTACGCCTGTTTTTCCTCAGCTGAGAGGCCGTCTGGTGCAGGCGCTCCGGCAAATGCCGCATTGTTGATTTCAGGTGGAACTGTGCAAGGGAAATTTGTGGCCATGCCCAGTAAATTATCAGGCGACTGTACAGCCATTATATCCGTGATGAGCCCACCCCAATCTCCGCCTTGTGCCAGGAATTTCTCATATCCGAGGCGCTTCATCAGTGTTACCCATGCATATGCAATGCGGGAAGGGCCCCAGCCGGTAGTGCTTGGCTTCCCTGAAAATCCATAGCCAGGCATAGATGGAATCACAACATCAAAGGCATCTTCAGCCTTTCCTCCAAAGGCAGTAGGATCTGTGAGCGGGCCAATGATCTTCATTTGCTCAATGATCGAACCCGGCCATCCATGTGTAACGATGAGTGGTAAAGCATTCGTATGTTTTGAACGAACGTGAATAAAATGAATGTCAAGTCCGTCAATTTCTGTTATAAACTGGGGCAAAGCATTCAATTTTGCTTCCACTTTACGCCAGTCATATTCCGTAGCCCAATAGTGCGCAAGTGCCTTCATTGTCGCAAGCGGCACACCCTGCGTTTGATCGTTGACAGGTTCTTTTTCTGGCCATCTTGTCGCTAAAATGCGGCGTTTTAAATCATCGAGGTCAGCCTGCGGGAAGGTGAACTGGAAGGGGCGGATCGATTCGGCTGATCCTACTTCCTCTAAAGTTTCTGTGCTGGTTTCCATTGTTTAAATTTTTAATTATTTTCTACTATTTATTCTCCGTGCAAATTGTACTCAGTTACCAAATTGGTTGAGCGAACTAAATGATCTTGTAGTACTTAAACTATTTCCCCACTGATCATCGAAGGGAACCAAAAGCCGCACGCATTTCATTAACAAACAGTTCTGGTTGTTCCCATGCGGGGAAGTGCCCTCCTTTGTCAAGTTTATTGTAATGAATGAGGTTTGGATATGCTTTTTCTGCCCAACTGCGTGGTGCCAGATAAAGCTCATCAGGGAAAACGCTCACGGCAACAGGTATAGTGATACCTTTTGGGGCAAAATAAGGCAGCTTATTTTCCCGGTAAAGACGCGCAGCTGAAACAGTCGTATTTGTCAACCAAAAAAGTGTGATGTTATCGAGTATGTCGTCTCGTGTAAGGCATTCATTTTGACCCGCGAAGGCGCGTGCAATAAGCTCAAACCCGCGGGGATCGAAGTCGATCAAAAATGCCGCCATACCTATTGGTGAATCTGCTAAGGCCGCCAATGTTTGCGGGCGCGATGCCATATAGAAGGCATAGTAAACAACATGCTGGTATACAAATACCAGTTGCTCATAGGCATATTTTTCCTCTTCAGATAAACCTGAAGGAGCCGGCACACCTGTAAATGCCGCCCCGTCAAGTTCGGGCGGAACTGCTCCGGGCATGTTCGTATGGATCCCAATCAATTCCGGCACTGCTTGTACAGCCATCTGTTCTGTGATAAGTGCGCCCCAATCACCACCCTGGGCCACAAATTTGTTGTAACCAAGACGTTTCATCAGCACAACCCAGGCTTTCGCTATACGTTCGGGCCCCCAACCTGTCCTTGTTGGCTTGCCAGAAAACCCATACCCGGGCATCGAAGGAAAAACAACATCAAAGGCTTCTTCCGCCGTTCCCCCAAACGCTTCGGGATCCGTTAACGGACCGATGATTTTCAAGTTATGGGTTATGGAAGCCGGCCAGCCGTGGGTTATGATGATCGGAAGGGCATTTGGATTTTTTGAACGTACATGTATGAAATGAATATCCACTCCATCAATATTGGTTACAAATTGCGGAAGGGCATTTATTTTCGCTTCTATTTTACGCCAATCATAGCTTGTAACCCAATAGCTGGCTATTGCCTGCAGTGTTGCCAGTGGTGTACCCTGTGAAAAATCATCTACCGTTTCTTTTTCGGACCATCTTGTAGCTAAAATACGGCGGTTTAAATCATCAAGGTCAGCCTGCGGGAAGGTAAACTGAAAGGGACGGATCAATTCGTCTGATACTACTCCCTCTAAAGTTGCTGTGCTGGTTTCCATTGTATAAATTTTAAAATTGTCTTCTTAAATTTATTTCCCATTCAAACAATATTCAGTTACCAAATTAATTGCGTGTGCTAAGCGGTTTTGTAGTACATAGCCTCTTTCACGACTGATTAGCGCAGCGTTTTGAAACCTGCCCGTACATCATCAACAAAAAGTTTAGGCTGTTCCCATGCCGCGAAGTGCCCGCCTTTGTTGGGTTTGTTGTAATAGATGAGTTTAGGATACGCCTGCTCTGCCCAACTCTTCGGAGCTGTATAAATCTCATCCGGGAAGGCGCTTACGGCCACCGGGATGGTGACATGTTTCGGGGCGAAAAAAGCGAGCTTGTTTTCCCAGTAGAGGCGGGCCGAAGAAACTCCGGTATTTGTCAGCCAGTAGAGCGTGATATTATCAAGAATGTCGTCGCGTGTGAGACCCTCTTCTTTACCCGCAAAGACGCGCGTTATGAGCTCGTAGCTACGTGCGTCATGATCGAGTATCCAGGCGGCCAGACCGATCGGTGAATCCTCGATCCCATAGAGTGTCTGAGGGCGGTTCCCCATTTCCTGGGCGTAGGCGAGGCCGTGTTTGTAGAAGAAGGCGAGCTGGTCATACGCGCGCTGCTCGTCGGCTGAGAGGCCGGCCGGAGGCGGGGTACCGGTGAAAGCCGCTGTATTTATGTTGTCTGGAACAGCTCCGGCCATATTGGTGTGGATGCCGATCAGTTCAGGCGGTGCCTGTACAGCCATCATGTCTGTAATTAGCGCACCCCAATCGCCGCCCTGTGCCACAAATTTCTTATAACCCAAACGCTTCATCAGCACAATCCACGCGCTCGCTATGCGGGGCGCATCCCAACCGGTTGTGGTTGGTATGCCCGAAAACCCGTAACCCGGAATTGACGGGATCACAACATCGAAGGCGTCTTCTTCCTTTCCACCATAAGCTGTAGGATCAGTAAGCGGGGCGATGATCTTCAGCTGTTCAATGATCGAGCCAGGCCATCCATGTGTAACAATGATCGGCAACGCATTTTTGTGTTTCGAACGAACGTGAATGAAATGAATATCGACGCCGTCGATGTTAGTCACGAACTGCGGCAAGGCCTTTAGTTTCGCCTCACATTTGTGCCAATCGTAATCGGTGGCCCAGTAGTGTGCCAACTGCTTCATCGTCTCGAGCTGCACGCCTTGCGTTTCATCGTTAACAACCTCGCGTCCGGGCCACTGTGTTGCTAAGACCCGGCGTTTAAGATCAGCGAGTTTATTTTCCGGAATGTTCATATGGAAGGGGCGGATCGCTTCATTCGAAGAGGCATTGCCGGAAGGTACGCTTTGTGCATTACTTAATGCACCTTGCATCACAAGGACTCCTGCTACAATTGTACTTGTAAGGATTTTTTTGCTCTTTTCCATTGTTTTAGGTTTATGTGTTGTGGTTTTTTTGGCAAAGTTATTTGCCTCATCAACCGGCGTCCAAGCACCAAATAGTTTAAGTGGACTAAATACTTCCTGGGGTTGCCATTTTTAAACCCGAAAATTTTTGAAACTTTGCGCGGGCAATAATTTCTTGAAACGAAATTTGTGCATTAACCACACATTCACAGATTGGGATGAATAAATTCAAAAAAAAGACTATACTTCTTTCAAAGGATGATCTGAAAATTGTTTGGTTTTTCCAAAAACTACCGATTATCGAGCCAGTTCAAAAAAACACTTACCTTTTCTTTAGGAACCAACAATTTATCTGAGAAGGGTATAGTGAGGTTAACCAGTAATTTTCGTGCGGGATAATGCTCAACATCTTTTATTGCCTGGAAATGTATCAGGTATTGTCTATTTAATCTGAAAAACTGACTGTCTGCCAAAAGTTCCTGGATATGATCCAATGAATAATTCACAAAATATTCCTGCCGGTCAAAGCATACAATTGCTGATGATTCGTGCCTGACATAAAAAAAAGCAATATTCTCAATAGGTACAATGATATATTTATTTTTCCTGAAAACAAGGAAGCTCGTTTTACTCTGACGTTTTACTAACGTATCAACCGAATAAGGTTCGCCATTTTGTTGAATGAGTTTCATGCGTTTCCATCTTTTAAGAATAAACTCCGCTGCTTCTATATATGCCGGGGTGCGGCCAAAAACCAAATGTTCAAGGTGTATGAAATTCTTATACCAAATTGTATTCAAAAATAAGCAGTAAAATTTTAAAACGACTAAAAAGATTAAAAATATCGTTTTAGTAGTGTGTTCACTGAAGTACTGGCATTGCAGGGTTCACTTGCTGAGGCACAAGGTGGATCAGGGTGATGTTATTTTAGTTTTTCAATAGTCTGAAGACTACTCTAGCCGTTGTCCGAAGATTCCCACCGTTCTGTTTGTTTTGCTATATCAATTAATTTTTGTCCATGTTCAGTCATTAGCCCCTCCTCTGTCAACCGTTCTGTTCGTTCTCTGTTGATTTTACTCCATTTGCTTTTCGGATTGCGGGGGGTAAAAGTAAGGTAGAAACTTTCATGATCTCTTTTTTTCGCCAAACTGTCAATCCAGCCAAAACACAGCGCTTCTTCCATAGCTTCGCTGGTGCTAACACTCTGTACTTTGCTTTTTTTATGATAAAGAATTAGCCAAACAGATTTCTCTGTTTGGCTATTTTCCTCCAGCCATTGCCGCCAGTCTGACCTGGTTTTGGCATAAACAGCCTGTTTTCCATCTTTTGTTTCCATAACTCTATAGCTTATTATCGGGTTGACTGATGTATTATTTATATGTAGTGTATTTAACCTGTCGAAGTGATTTGCAATAAACCAATTACAATTTAACAATATTAATTTGATTCATAATCTTCCTATTACCTTTTACAAAAGCTTGCCTCTTCTTTGATATTCATAATTTTTGCTTTGTTATTGTTAAACATTACACATCTGCATCTCCTTAACTTTACTATATCAATTAATAAATATAATCATGGATATCACACTCACTCAATCAGAACAGGCGTTAAGCTTGGCAAGAACCAAAGCACACGAAATCGGTGTACCAGTTAATATTGTTATTATGGATACCGGCGGGCACCTTAAAGCGCTGCAACGTATGGATGACGCGTTCATCGGCTCAATGGATATTGCCATCCAAAAAGCTAAAACGGCTATGCTTTTCCGAATGAATTCTGAACAGGTTGGAGAATTTCTTAAGCCCGAAGCAGCTACTTATGGCCTCGAAAATACCAACGGTGGCTTAGTTGGTTTTCCCGGCGGCATGCCAATTAAACTGGAAGGAAAAATCATAGGATACATTGGGGTATCCGGAGGTGCAGTTCCCCAGGATTTTTCTATCGCCACAGCCGGAAGTGTTATCAATTAATTCAGCACAAATCACCTTATAAAATAAAAGCAAAATTATGGAAAGTAAAAAAATTCTGATAACCGGAGCAGGCTCTGGTTTCGGGGAAGGAACCGCTATTGGTTTAGCACAATTAGGTCATCAGGTTATAGCAGGGGTACAAATATCCCCACAGGTAACCGCGCTTCGCCTCGGGGTAAAAGAGCTTGGATTGGAAAACAATCTGCGGGTTGAGCGACTTGATATTTTAGACCCATATGACGTAAAATATGCCTTAACCTGGGATATTGATATACTTTTTAGTAATGCAGGAATGGGAGAAGCTGGCCCGGTATTTGAAATCCCTGTTGACTTAGTAAGGCGTAATTTTGAAACCAATGTATTTGCCCCGCTTAATCTTGCTCAAAAGTTTATAGCCAAATTCATCACCGAAAAAAGGAAAGGAAAAGTTGTTTTTACATCCTCAATGGGTGGTTTGTTTACACCAGCCGGATATGGTATTTATGTTTCGACCAAACATGCCTTAGAGGCTATTGCCGAGGCATTGCATGAAGAACTAAAACCTTATAACATCCAGATACAAACTATTAACCCGGGGGCCTACTTAACCGGTTATAATGAAACCATGGCCGATAACCCTTTCCGCTGGTTGGATGACAGTAAGAATTTTACAAAACGTGCCGATATGAGGGCCACATTCGACAGCCTTTTAGGCACTCCCGAAGGCAGATTAGATCCAAAAGAAATGATTGATGC